>VGCQ01000112.1 GCA_016870055.1 Alphaproteobacteria bacterium
AACACCAGGCTTGAGAATGGGCAGTGGGTACCGACCTTCAAGAACGCCAAGTACGTCTTCAGTCGCGCCGACTACGACCACTACCTGAAGGTCGACATGGATCCGAAGACTGGACCGGCCAATGGCGGTTCGTTTCGCGATTCGGTGTTGCCGGTTGTCGAGGCAGGCCTGGCTCGGATGGTCGAGGGAGCTGTCAGACTCGACGAGAATCTCGAAATCGAGCCCGCCCCCGGCCACACGCCGGGCACCATCGCCATCAAGTTCGAATCTCGTGGGAGCAAGGCGTTGTTCTGCGGTGACATCCTGCACCATGCCGTGCAGGTCTATCACCCGGAATGGAACAGCTTCGCCTGTGCCGATGCAGTGGGCGCCCGCAAGAGCCGCCGTGCGGCGCTGGAGCATTGCGCCGGCTCGGGTGCCCGACTGATGCCTTGCCATTTCGGCGCGCCGTTCACCTGCCACGTCGACTACAAAGGCGATGGCTTCGTCCCGCGCTTTGACGCGGATTTCTAGACAACTTCCCTGGGGAGAATGAGATGATCTACGAACTGCGCGTCTACAAATGCGTTCCAGGCCGCCTTCCGGCGCTGCTCAATCGCTTCGCCAATATCACGTTGAAGCTGTGGGACAAGCACGGCATCAAGCAGGCCGGTTTTTGGACCACGTTGATCGGCGAGTCCAACCAAGAACTGTACTACCTGTTGGTCTGGGAATCTCTCGCCGACCGTGAAAAGAAGTGGAATGCCTTTGCCGCCGACCCCGAATGGCTGGCCAAGCGAGCAGAGACCGAAAAAGACGGCGCGATCGTTGCCAACGTCTCGAATCAGTTCCTGATGCCGACCGCGTTCTCCTCGGTGAAGTAGGCCGAGGCGACGTCCGTCATTCCATCTTGAGGCCGGCATCCTTGGCCAAGGCGGCCCATTTGGCGAGATCGGCGGCGACATAGGCGGCGAACTGCGTCGGCGTACCGAACTGGGGATCGGCTCCCAGTTCGGCGAACCTTCGGGCGACTTCAGGCGAGCGGATGGTGGCGTCGACTGCCGAATGGAGTCGGTTGGTCAGGTCCCGTGAAGCGCCCGCCGGCAGGAAGATGCCGTAAGAGATCGCCGCTTCGTAGCCTGGCAAGCCCGACTCGGCGATGGTCGGAATCTCAGGGGCGGCCACCGAACGAACAAGGGACGTTTGCCCGAGGGCACGCAACTTGCCTGCGTTGACATGCGGCAACGCTGTCGCGAGTCCGCCAAAATAGATGTCCACCAAGCCTGCCATCAAATCGGCCATGGCTGGGCCGCCTCCTTTGTAGGGCACGTGGACAATGTCGACCTTGCCCGTCGTCTTGAAGAGCTCGAGGGCAAGGTGCGTGGCGCCGCCCGCGCCGGCGGAGGCGCCGTTCAGCTTGCCTGGCTGGGTGCGCGCGAGCCTCAACAGAGCGCCTATGTCTGTGGCTGGCAGGTCGTTGCGCACCACCAGCAGCATCGGGTTGATGCCGATCGGCGCCACGGCAACGAAATCGGTGCGGATATCGTAGGGCAGACTGCGGTTGAAGGCCGGCGCCACGGTCGTTGAGCCGTTGGAAGCCAGCATGAAGACGCTGCCGTCGGGCGGCGCTTTGGCGACCGAGGCGGCCGCAATCTCCCCGTTCGCTCCCGCCCGGTTCTCGACGACGATCGTGCGATTGAGGCGTTCGCCGATGCCGGGTGCGACGATGCGGGCAAGAAGGTCGTTTGGCCCGCCAGGCGGGAAGCCGACGATCAAGCGCAGGGGCCGGTCGGGAAAGTCGATCGCTTGCGCTCGTGTCGACGATGTCAAAGCACCAATCGGCATCGACCAAAAGCCAGCGAGCATGGTGCGTCGGTGAAGTGAGACCATGAAAGTATGCTAGAGCATGGCGCGTTCATCTGGAATCAGACGAACCCGCCATGCCCTGTGGAATTGCTGGCGATACCGGCGCGTTTCCGCTGAATTGGAACCGCAAGCGGTTCCAATTCAGCGCAAGCCGCTCTAGGCTCTTGGCGCTCAGGGAGGAAACCAAATGAAGCGTAGGACGGTATTGGCGAGTGCGGCCGCTACTGCGGTGGGATTGACGACAACGGCCTCATGGGGCCAAGCGAAGATTGCCGGCGACGTTCGATTCCTTTGCGGCTTTCCGCCCGGCGGCACGGCCGACCTGCTGTGTCGCATCTTGGCCGAAGCCGTCAAGCCGGAAGTCGGCCAGAATGTGATCGTCGAAACCAAGTCGGGCGCGTCGGGCTTCATCGCCAACGAAACGGTCGCCAATGCCCCGCCTGATGGCCGCACCATAGGGCTGGCGGCGATGGCTGCCATGTGCGTGGCGCCGGTCATGCCGGGCCAGAAGCTGCCGATCAATGTCGATACCGACTTGACGCCGATCGCAGCCATCGTCGGCGTCTACAACATTCTCGTCTTCGGCAAGCACGTGCCGTTCCGCACCGTGCCGGAGCTGATCGAGCAGGCGAAGAAGAACCCTGGCAAGATCTCCTATGCCTCGGCCGGCAACGGCACGTCGCAGCACTTGGCCGGCGAACTGTTCAAGAAGATGGCCGGCGTCAATCTTCTGCACGTGCCCTATCGCGGCGGCGCGCCGGCCATTCAAGACATCGTTGCCGGCAACTGCGACATCATGTTCGGGAACATGCCGGAATTCCTCGGCCAGATCGGCGGCGGCGGGCTCATCCCGATCGCCTTCGGCTCGCCGCGGCAGTCGCCGATGTTTGCCAATCTGCCCCTGATCTCTCAGTTCGTGCCGGGCTACTCGGTCGTCAACTGGTTCGCCGTGTTCGGTCCACGCGCGTTGCCAGCCGACCTCACGGAGCTCTGGAACAAGGCGCTGCGGGCCGCCGTCGCGAAGGCCGATGTGCAGAAGCGCTTTCTCGACAATGGTATGGATACGATCATCGGTTCGTCGGCTGACCTCAAGGCGACGATCGCCGCCGATCGCAAGAAGTGGGCGGAGGTAATTCAGGAAGCGGGAATGCGAGCCGACTAGCGCATGCCTCTTGCGTCGACTGGCCACGGCAGCCTGTACTACGAAGCAGTCGATCAGGTCGGCCCGCATGAGCCACGTGAAGCGATCCTGTTCCACCACGGGATTGGCGCCAGCGCGCGGATTTGGGCGGGCTGGTTTCCGGCGCTGTCGGATGCACATCGTCTCGTGAGCTTCGACATGCGCGGCTGCGGCCGCTCGCATGTTCCGAAGGCGGACTTCACCTGGTCACTCGGCCTGTTGGTCGACGATCTGTTCGCTGTTGCCGATGCCGCCGGCCTGCAGCGCTTCCACCTCGTCGGTGAATCGATCGGCGGTACCATCGCCCTCGCGGCGGCGCTCGCCCGGCCCGACCGTGTCGCCACGCTCACCGTCAGCAATGGCGCTCATCTGGGCGCCTCGATCCAACGTGTCGAGGTTTGGCGCCGCCAGCTCGACCAAGGCGGCGTCAAGGCGTGGTCGGACACCTTCATGCGCGATCGCTTCCACGACGGTGCTCTTTCGCCCGATCAGTGGGATTGGTTTGCCGCGCAGCAGGAAAGGTGGTCGCGTGCGTCGATCCTCGATGTATTGAGTGTGTTGGTGGGTACCGACCTTTCTCGGAACGTGAAGGAAATCCGTTGCCCGACGCTGTTGTTGCATCCTGACGGCAGCCCCTTCATTCCCGTGCCGATCATGGCGGAGCTGCACCGATTGCTCCCAGACGCCGAACTCAACGTGGTCGGGCACGCGCGGCACGGTCTGCCCTATTCGCACGCTTCACTGTGTGCTTCGTTGCTGCGAAGGTTCCTCGATCGACGTGGCGCTTGAATTCACCGAGCTGTCGTCCGTTCCTGGCTCATGCGCTCGACTTATACCAGCCTACTTTGAGTTTGACTCTCTGAGGGATTCCTCTGGACGTGCGATTGTGATTCGATGCTGTGAGGCTATTGCCGCACGGAGGATCAGCTTCCAACTGAGGCCCTTCAGCCGGGCGGGCTTGAAGGCGATCGGCTTTGCCTGAAAGGCCATCTGGCATCTTTTATGATACGTCCGTTTCATGTTGATTATCCTTTTTTGGAAAGAGCTTCAAGAAGAAAGATACATGTGTTGCAAAAAATATTAGTCATGTGGTACAGGTGAACCATGAATGCTGGTGGAAGCGTCACCAAAGCGCCGTGGCTGCTGCTGATTCATCAGCTGCCGGCCAAGCCGGCCTACGCGCGCGTCAAGGTCTGGCGCCGCTTGCAGGCGCTGGGTGCGGTGATCGTCAAGAACGCGGTTTACGCATTGCCCAGCAACGAGGAGACGCAAGAGGATTTTGCCTGGCTGGCCCGCGAGATCGTCGAGTTGGGCGGCGAGGCGGTGGTGTGCGAAGCCGAGTTGGTCGAGGGCCTGGACGATGGCGAGCTGCGGCAGATGTTCATCGCACCGCGCAATCAGGACTACGCCAAGCTCACCGAGGAGACGGCAGCGCTCGCGGCACGCCTCGACCAAAGCCCGCCCGATGGCGAGCCGGGCGATATCGCCAGCCAAGTCGCACGCCTGCGCCGGCAACTCAGCGAGACGGCGGCCATCGATTTCTTCGCCGCCGCCGGACGGCAAGCCGCCGAGCAGGGCATCGTCCGCCTCGAAGCTCGTCTGCAGGAAGGGAGCCAAGCCATGACCGGATCAGCGGCCAACCCGTCGGCCATCGAAGGCAAGGTTTGGGTGACGCGCGAGCACGTCCAGATCGATCGCATCGCGTCGTCCTGGCTGATCCGTCGCTTCATCGATCCGGCCGCGCGCTTCAAGTTCGTAGCCGGGCGGGCCTATGCTCCACGCGCCGGCGAGGTGCGCTTCGACATGTTCGAGGGTGAGTACACGCATGAGGGCGACCGCTGCACCTTCGAGGTGCTGCTGCTGCGCGCCGGCCTCGACGACCCGGCACTTGCCGCCATCGGCGAGATCATCCACGACATCGATCTCAAGGACGGCAAGTACGGCCGCGACGAGACGGCGGGCATCCGCACCTTGATGTCGGGGATCGCCGCCGCCCATCGCGACGACGAGCAGCGGCTGGCCCGCGGCGCCGCGGTGCTCGACGATCTCTATGAGTATTTCAAGACGTCCGGTGCGGAGAAGACACGATGAGCGAGGCGGTGGCCGACAAGACAGACGATGTGCCGCCGCACGGCGTTTCGTTCGGTGAGGCGATGCGGGTCTGGTTGCGAGTCGCGGCACTCTCCTTCGGTGGGCCGGCCGGCCAGATCGCGGTGATGCATCGCATCATCGTCGAGGAGAAGAAGTGGATCGGCGAGAACCGGTTCCTTCAGGCGTTGAACTACTGCACCCTGCTGCCCGGCCCCGAGGCGCAGCAACTCGCGACCTACATCGGCTGGCTGATGCACAAGACCAAGGGCGGCCTGTTCGCCGGCACGGTGTTCGTGCTGCCGGGCCTGCTCGCCATCATGGCGCTGTCGTGGATCTACGTCTTGTTTGGGCGCCTCACCATCGTCGAAGGCCTGTTCTTCGGCCTCAAGGCCGCCGTGCTGGTGATCGTCGTGGAGGCCGTGCTGCGGGTCGGCCGGCGCGCCCTCAGGAACAACGTCATGACGGCGATCGCCGTCGTCTCCTTTGTCGCCATCTTCTTCTACGATGTGCCGTTTCCGGTGATCGTGTTCGGCGCCGGCATCATCGGCTATGTCGCTGGCGCGGCCGGCTATCAGCCGTTCCTGAGCGCCGGCGGTCACGGCAAGGTCGGCGCCCGCCAGGTCGCCGATCGTGACTCCTTGCTGGGAGAGGAGACGCCCGCCCATGCGCGGCCGGCTCTCGGCTGGTCATTGTCGATCGCCGCGGTGTTCCTGGTGCTGTGGCTGGTGCCCGTGGTCGGCCTCTATCTGATGCTGGGCGGCGGCAACGTCTTCACCAACATCGCGATCTTCTTCAGCAAGATGGCCGTGGTGACCTTCGGCGGCGCCTATGCCGTGCTGGCCTATGTCGCCCAGCAGGCAGTCGATCACTATCACTGGGTGACGGCTGGCGAGATGCTGGACGGGCTCGGCATGGCCGAGACGACGCCGGGCCCCCTGATCATGGTGACGCAGTTCGTGGGTTTTCTCGCGGCGTGGCGCGAGCCGGGCGGACTGCCGCCGCTGCTTGCCGCCACGCTGGGCGGGTTGCTCACGACCTGGGTGACCTTCGTGCCGTGCTTTCTCTGGATCTTCGTCGGCGCGCCGTTCGTCGAGACGCTGCGCACGAACAAGGCGCTGGCCGCGGCGCTCGCCGCCATCACTGCCGCGGTGGTCGGCGTCATCCTGAATCTCGCGGTATGGTTCGGCCTGCACGTGCTGTTTGCCAAGCTCGTGCCGTTCACCGCGCTGGGCGCCAGCATCAACGTCCCGATCCTGTCATCCATCGATGCGCCGTCGGCAGTGCTGGCTCTGGCGACTGCCATCGCGATCTTCCGCTTCAAGGTCGGCATCATTGCCGTTCTGCTGGCAAGCGCCGTTGCCGGCATGGCCTATGCCCTCGTCCTCGCCCGGATCTGAGGATGCGGCTGTTCCCGGCGTCGGCCGACGCCAACGCCAAGCGGTTGATCTGCGCTCGCGGCTTGCGCGCCTTGGCCGATGGCTATGTCAGCGTGCTGCTGCCTGCCTACCTTCTGGTGCTCGGTCTTGATGCGTTCGAGGTCGGGGTATTGGCGACAGCGACCCTGCTGGGCTCGGCGACGCTGACCCTGGCCTCCGGCCTGATCACCGCCCGCTTCGGCCATCGTCGGCCGCTGCTGGCGGCGGCGGTCTTGATGGCGATCACCGGCTTGGGTTTCGCCGGCCTGCAGGCGTTCTGGCCGCTGCTGGTTGTGGCCTTCGTCGGCACGCTCAATCCTTCGAGCGGCGATGTCAGTGTCTTTCTGCCGCTGGAACAGTCTTTGCTCGCGCAGTCGGTCGCCGACCGCGATCGCACCGCCCTGTTCGTGCGCTACAGCCTCGCCGGCTCGCTGATGGGCGCCGGCGGCACGCTGCTGGCGGCCTTGCCGGCACTCGCCGAGGAGAGTTGGGGCGTCTCGCCGTTGCAGGCGATGCAGGGCATGTTTGCGCTTTATGCTCTGATCGGACTGGCGAGCGGCCTGATCTACCGCGGCGTCGTCGAGCCCCCGGCAGCGCACCACGCCGACCGGAGTGCGCCGCTCGGTCCGTCGCGGACCATCGTCTACCGCCTGGCTGCCTTGTTCAGCATCGATGCCTTTGCCGGCGGCCTGATCGCCCAGTCGATGTTGGCGCTGTGGCTGTTCCAGAGCTTCGGCCTGTCGCTGTCGGCGGCGGCCAGCCTGTTCTTCTGGACCAACCTCTTGTCGGCCGCGTCGTTCTTCGCCGCGGTGCCGCTCGCCAATCGCATCGGGCTGGTGCGCACCATGGTCTTCACGCATTTGCCGTCGAGTCTCTGCTTGGTCGCCATTCCCTTCGTGTCCAGCCTGCCGGTGGTGATCGGCCTGCTGCTGCTGCGCAGCCTGTTGTCGCAGATGGACGTGCCGACGCGGAACTCCTACGTCATGGCTGTCGTCACGCCTGCAGAACGGGCGGCGGCGGCCAGCCTCACGGCGGTGCCGCGCAGCCTCGCCTCGGGTCTCGGACCGGTGATCTCCGGTTCGTTGCTGATGCTGTCGGGCTTTGCCTGGCCATTGTTGGCGGGCGGCCTCTTGAAGGCCGGCTACGATCTCGCCTTGCTTGCCCTGTTCAGAAATGTCCGACCGCCCGAGGAACGCTGATCGAGCCGTCACGTAACGGCGGGCGACAAGGCGGCGTCGCTGGCTATACTGCCGCCATGACCGATTCGTCCGCCCCTCCCCAACTGCCCGACCGTCTTTCGACCAATCCCAAGAGCCCGTACTACGACGAGGCACTGCTCACGCGCGGCGTCGGTATCCGGTTCGACGGCCAAGAGAAGACCAACGTCGAGGAGTACTGCATCAGCGAGGGCTGGATCCGCGTCGCCGTCGGCAAGACGGTCGACCGCAAGGGCAATCCGCTCACTATCAAGCTCACCGGCAAGGTCGAGCCCTACCTCGAGAAGCCCTGAATGGAGCAACCATGGCAGCGCACAGACGCCTCATCCTCGGCGCGGCCCTCGCCTTGGCCGCGGCGCCGGCCAAAGCGCAAGCCGTGAAGATCCGCCTCGGCACCGCCACGCCGGGCGGCGGCTTCCCGGTCTATGGCGCTGCCTTCGTCGAAGGTGTGCGCCGCGTCGACCCGACGCTCGAGATCGAGGCCGTCAACACCAAGGGCAGCACCGAGAACGTGCCGCTTCTCGAAGCGGGCAAGCTCGACATCGCGCTGGTGCAAGGCGAGGTGGTCCACGAATCGTTGTCGGGCATCGGTCGCCCGCCGGCCGATCTCAAGGTCCTGACGGCGATGTATCCCACCGCCGGCATGTTCGTCGTGCGTGCCGACTCGCCCTACCGCACGATCGCCGATCTCAAAGGCCAGCCGATCGCCTGGGGCGCGCAAGGGTCCGGCCTGGTGATTCTCGGCCGCTACGCCATGGACGGGTTGGGCTTCGATCCGGCACGCGACTTCGTGCCGGTCTATCTCGAGCGGGCGGGCGATGGACCGGCGATGGTGCTCGACGGGCGCGTTGCGGCCTTGTGGGGCGGCGGCACAGGCTGGCCGGGTTTCGCTACGGTCGCCAAGAGCGAGAAGGGCGCGCGCTTCATCGCGCCCGACGCCGACGGCATTCGGCGCATCCTCGCCAAGCATCCCTTCCTGAAGCCGGTGACTCAGCCGGCCGGCAGCTTTCCGGGACAGGCCGAGCCCATTCCTTCGGTAGGATCGTGGAGCTTCGTGCTGACGCGGCCGGACCTCGACGATGCGGTGGCGTGGCGTCTGGCCAAGGCGCTGCACGAGCTCGAGCGTCTGGGGCCGCCGCCGCAACTGGCCGAGACCACGGCCCAGAACACGGTAGCGGCCGCCCCGGCCGGCCGCCTGCATCCCGGTGTTGCGCGCTATTTCAAGGAAGCAGGTATCGTCCGATAGGTCGCCTGCGTGGACGTGCAGACGCCATTCCCCTTGGCTTCGTCGCGCTTGGCCAGCCGGGCGCCGCACGACGTCGATGCCGTCGTGATCTTGCTGCGCAGCCTGCCGCCTCCCGGTCGGTCGGCGCCGCGCCGGACTCAGGCCCAGGAGTCTATCAGCTTGGCGAGCGCGACATCCTTGTCGCTCAGGCCGCCGGCATCGTGCGTCGACAGCACGACCTCGACCCGGTTGTAGACGTTGGACCATTCGGGGTGGTGGTCGGCCTTTTCGGCGGCGAGCGCTACCCGCGTCATGAATGCCCAAGCCTGGTTGAAGTCGGCGAACTTCAGGCTGCGCTGAATGGCGTCCCGTCCCGGTACTTCCCGCCAGTTCGGCAATCCGGCCAAGGCCTTGGCGCGGTCGGCGCCGGTGAGCTTTGCCGTCATGAATCCTCCTATCGTGTTTCCATCGAGCTTGCCTCAGTCGTGCCGGCAAGCCTAGAGCGGGACACCTCCAACTGGGGTCGATTGAACGCGTCGTGCCCTGTGGAGCTGCGGTCGGAACCAGCGCGTTTCCGATCAAATGGCCCCGCAAGCGGTTCCATTTGATCGCAAGCCGCTCTAGGCTTTGTCCATTGACAGGAGGCTTCCGTGACCTTGCTCCGCCGCACCGCCTTGATCGCCGCCACAGCCCTTGCGCTGGCGCCGCCGGCCTTCGCTCAGAAGAATGCCGACACGCTGCGCATCCTGTTCGTCGATGCCGTCCCCAATGTCGACATGTATTTCAACAGCCAGCGCACCGGCCTGATCCTCGCCCATCAGGCCTGGGACATGCTGGTCCATCGCGATCCCGCGACCTTCGAGATCAAGCCCGCGCTCGCCACCGACTGGCGCTTCGCCGAGGACAACTCGCTCGACCTCACCATCCGGCAAGGCGTGAAGTTCCACGACGGCAGCGCGCTCACGCCCGACGATGTGGTCTACACCATCAACATGGCGGCCAATCCCGACAGCAAGGTGGCGACGCCGTCGAACTATGCCTGGATCGACAAGGCCGAGAAGACCGGCGACTGGACGGTACGCATCAAGATGAAGCGGCCGACGCCGGCGGCGCTGGAATATCTCGCCATGGTGACGCCGATCCATCCCAAAGCCTACCGTGAGCGCGTCGGGCCGGAGGAGTTCGCCAAGAAGCCGGTCGGCGCTGGTCCCTACAGGATCGTCAGGAACGAGCAGGGCAAGGAAGTCGTGTTCGAGCGCTTCGAGGACTATTGGGCAGGGTCGCCGAAAGGCAAGCCCGCCATCAAGACCCTGCATGTGCGGTTCGTGCCCGACCTCACCACCACCATGACCGAGCTTTTGGCCCAGCGCGCCGACTGGATCTGGAACATCAATCCCGACCAGGCCAACGACGTGAACAGGATGCCGGCCTTGCAGGCGGTGCGGCAGGAATCGATGCGCATCGGCTATCTCTCGATCGACGCCGCCGGCCGCTCCGCCGCCGGCAACCCGCTCACCAACCAGAAGGTACGGCAGGCGATCTGGCACGCCATCAACCGCCAGGACATGGCCGACAAGCTGGTCCAGGGCGGCAGCCGCGTGCCGTCGGCGCCCTGCTTCCCGACCCAGTTCGGCTGTGATGCCGACGCCGCAGTGAAGTATCCCTACGATCCGGCCAAGGCCAAGGCGCTGTTGGCCGAGGCGGGCTTCCCCAACGGCTTCGAGATCGAGCTGGTGACCTACGTGCAGCCGACCACCTGGACGGCGGCGATCCAGAACTACCTGCAAGCCGTCGGCATCAAGCCCAAGATCACCCAGCTCCAGGTTTCCGCCGCCATCCAGAAGGCTTGGCGCGGCGAGAACCCGCTCTATCACGGCAGCTGGGGCAGCTACTCGATCAACGACGTGTCGGCGATCTTCCCCGTGATGTACGGCGGCGGCAACGACGACTACGCCCGCGATCCGGCGCTCGAGAAGCTGGTCGCCGAGGGCGGCGCCACGTCGGACCCTGCGGCGCGCAAGAAAGCCTATTCGGCGGCGATCAAGCTCATGACCGAGAAGGCCTACTGGTTGCCGCTCTTCACCTACGTCAACACCTACGCCTTCTCCAAGCAGCTCGACTTCAAGACCTTCCCCGACGAGCTGCCGCGCTTCTACTTTGCCAAGTGGAAGTAGCGCGGATTTTCGTCGCGGCCGGCATCAGCGAACAGCGAGGGCGCGCGTTCTCACCTAAGAGAGCGCCGCCGTCCAGGCGTTGTAGCCGTAGACCCAGTCGGCGTCGGTCTCGCCCTTGCCCCAGCTGTTGGCTCGGGAGGTGAGCTGCATGCGGTTGGTGCGCGGCTGACGGGTTCTCTGGTAACGCAGTAGGGCGCCGGCCACGCCGTCGCGGTCGACGCCATCGAGGCAGCGCGCCAGGATCGCGGCATCCTCGATCGCCATCGCCGCACCCTGCGCCATGTAGGGCGTCATGGGATGGCAGGCATCGCCCAGCAGCGCGACATTGCCTTCGACCCAGCGCGGCAGCGGATCGCGGTCGACCAGCGGCCGCTTGTAGACGTCAGGGCAGGCGGCCAGCACGCGCTGCACGTCGGGATGGAAGCCGCCGAAGGCAGCGCGCAGCACCTCGACGTCGCCCTTGGTCGACCACGATTCGAGATTGAAGCCAGGCTCGGGTTGGCTGGTGACGAAGTAGACTTCGCTGCGGTCGGGCTTCACCGGGTACATTACGATATGGCGGTCCTCGCCCCACCATTTGGTGCAGTCGCCCATGTCGAAGCCGGCCAATCTCCCGGCCGGATAGACCGTGCGATAGGCGATGCGGCCGGTGAAGCGCGGCTCCTCGGCGCCGAACAGGGCGGTGCGCACCACGGAGTTCACGCCGTCTGCGCCGATCACCACGTCGGCCTCGACGCTGCGGCCGTTGGCGAACCGCAGGCGAGAGCCGCTGCCGCTGGTCTCGAGGCCGACCAGGCGATGGTCGAGGCGGATCGTTTCGGTCGGCACGATGCTGGCCAGGGCAGCATGCAGATCGCCGCGATGGGCGAGCAGGTAGGGCGCGCCGTATTTGGTCTCGGCCGACGGCCCGAACACCATGTCGAACAGCACGGTACCGCTCTTCCAATCGCGGTTGTTCCAGGAGCGCGGATAGAAGGCCTGCGCCCGCAACAGAGGCTCGAGGCCGAGCCCGCGCAACACGAGCATGGCGTTGCAGCCGATCTGGATGCCCGCGCCCAGCCGCGTGAACCGATCCGCCTGCTCGTAGATCGCGACGGCGGCGCCAGCCTTGCGCAGCGCGGCGGCAACCGTGAGTCCGCCCATGCCGGCACCGACGACCGCGACATCGAGTGGTCTCATGCCAGCCAGCACTCCACGCCGCCACCGGCCCGCGGCTTGAAAGCCGGCGCCTCGACAGCGCAGCGCGGCAGGGCCACCGGACAGCGCGGGTGGAAGCGGCAACCGGGCGGGATGTTGGCCGGGTCGGGCAGGGTGTCGCCCAGGCCGACATCGGGCACGCCGAGTCCTGGTTCGGGCGTCAGCACCGAGGCGAGCAGCG
>VGCQ01000113.1 GCA_016870055.1 Alphaproteobacteria bacterium
CAGGTGGAAACGATGGCTCATCAGTGGCCGGAGATCGCGCCAGTTGATGCGCACCACGCTCAGGTCGCCGTGCCAGCCGACGGCATCCAGCGGATTGAAGGGATAGGTCACGGTCGACAGCTGATTGCGGCGCTTCACCGAGACCGTCCAAGTGCGCTCGTCCTGCTGCGCCTTGAAGGCATCGTCGATCCGCGGCGTGTCGAGCATGGCCGGATCGAAAATGGCGTGGTGGCCGACCAGGCCCTTCTCGGGCAGCGTGAAGTGGTCGTTGGTCGCTTCGATCATCAGCGACACGGTCGGCTTTGCCGGCGCGAGCCGCCACATCGTGCCGCGCGGGATCATGATGTAGTCGCCGTCACGGTAGTCGAGATGGCCGTAGTCGCAGAACAGTGCCCCTTCGCCCTCATGGACGAACAGGAGCTGGTCGCCGTCGCTGTTGCGCGCCAGTTCGGCCATCGGCCGGTCGAGCTTCCACATGCGCATCTGCAGGTGCGGGTTGCTCATCACCGCCTGCGACGCCCAAGGGCTCGCCTGGTCGGCGGCGAGCTTGCCGAGATCGAACGCGCGCGGCCGGATGGCGCCGTCGAAGGCGATCCAATCGGTCGGCTTGTGCTTGTGATGGAACTGCGCGGAGGGGCCGAAGAAGCCCTCCTTGCTGATCTCTCGCTCGTAGGTGCCGGCGGGCAGCCGCACATGCGCCTGCCGCGAGGCGTTCCCCTCGACCTGGCGAAGCGGGATCCAATTCCTGGCCATGATTGCCTCCTTTCGCCTTACGCCTTGAGCACGCCGCGGCGAATCTGATCGAGCTCGATCGATTCGAACAGAGCGCGGAAGTTGCCCTCGCCGAACCCCTCGTTGCCGCGGCGCTGGATGATCTCGAAGAAGATCGGCCCGATCACCGTCTGCGTGAAGATCTGCAGCAGGAGACCGCCGCCCTGGGTCGGCGCACCGTCGATCAGGATGCGGTCGGCGGCGAGGCGCTTCAAGTCCTCGCCATGGCCGGGCAGGCGTTTGTCGACCTGCTCATAGTAGGTATCGGGCACGGTTTGAAAGGGCACGCCATGCGCCTTGAGGGCCTCGACTGTCTCGTAGATGTCGTCGGTGCCGAGGGCGATGTGCTGGATGCCCTCGCCGTGATAGGCCGCGAGATACTCCTGGATCTGCGACTTGTCGTCGGTGCTTTCGTTGATCGGGATGCGGATCTTGCCGCACGGGCTGGTCATCGCCTTGGACTTGAGCCCGGTGAGCTTGCCCTCGATGTCGAAGTAGCGAATCTCGCGGAAATTGAACAGCCGCTCGTAGAATTCCGCCCACTCTGCCATGCGTCCGCGATGCACGTTGTGCGTCAGATGGTCGATGTAGGTGAGGCCGACGCCTTTGGGACTGCGCTGCACGCCGGCCAGGTACTCGAAGTCGACATCGTAGATCGTGCCGCGGCCGCCGTAACGGTCGACCAGGTAGATCAGCGAATCGCCGATGCCCTTGATGGCCGGGATGTTGAGCTCCATCGGTCCGACCTTGCCCTCGACGCCCCAGGCGCCGAGCGACAAAGCCCGCTTGTAGGCGAAGGCCGAGTTCCGCACGCGCAGCGCGATGGCGCAGATGCTGGGCCCGTGCACCCGCGCGAAGCCTTGGGCGAAGCTGTCCTTCTCGGCGTTCAGGATGAAATTGACGTCGCCCTGGCGATAGAGCGAGACGTCCTTGGAGCGGTGCCGCGCGACCTTGACGAAGCCCATGCTCTCGAACAGCGCGCCCAGCGCCGCCGGATCGGGGGCGGCGTACTCGACGAACTCGAAGCCGTCGGTGCCCATCGGATTGACCGGGTCGGCCCCGGCGGCGATCGGATCCACTGCGCTGGCCATGGCGACCTCCCGAATTGACCGCGACGATGAATTAGTTTCATATGTAACTATTATGCCCGCCCCGACGCAAGCCCTCGAGCTGGAAAATTTTCTCCCCTATCGGCTGTCGATTCTCGCCCAAATCGTATCGGAGGCCCTGCACGACCGCTACGTCGAGCCGTTCGGCCTGTCGGTCACGCAATGGCGGGTGATGGCCGCCCTCGGCCGGTTCGCCCCGCTCACCGCCTCCGACATCGGCCAGCGCATCGTCATGGACAAGGTGGCGGTCAGTCGGGCGGTCGCCGGCCTCATGAAACGCCGCCTGATCGAGCGCGCCACCGACCAAGCCGACCGCCGCCGCGCCGAGCTCCGTCTCAGCGCGCGCGGTCGCGCCATGCACGCCCGCATCGTGCCGATCGCGCTTGCCTACGAAAAGCGGCTGTACGAGGCGCTCCGCCCGGAGGAAAGACGCAGCTTCGATGAACAGACAGAGCGCCTGTTCGCCCACGCCCGCAGCCTGCGCGGCGACTGAGCCCGCCTTGTCGCGGCAAGTCGCCATGCTATAACACCCCGCACTCGAAAGATCGGGGAGGCAGGAATTGGCCGCACAGGCCGCCCGGCGTCGGCCGGCGCTCAAGCCGGTGCTCGTGCTCAACGGGCCCAATCTCAACATGCTGGGCAAGCGACAGCCGGAGATCTACGGACGCGAGACGTTGGCCGATGTCGAGGCGGCCTGCCGCGCCGAGGCCGACCGCCTGGGGATAAAAGTCGAGTTCGCGCAGAGCAACCATGAGGGCGCCCTGGTCGACCGCATCCAGGCCGCGCGCGACGTCAATTCCGGCATTGTCGTCAACGCCGGGGCCTACACCCACACCTCGGTCGCTCTGCTCGACGCGCTCAACGCCGCCGAGCTGCCGGTCGTCGAGGTCCATTTGTCCAACATTTACAAGCGTGAACGCTTCCGCCATCACTCCTATATCAGTCCGGCGGCGGTCGGCGTGATCGCCGGGCTCGGCAGCCATGGCTATCTGCTGGCCCTGCAGGCATTGTCGCGCCTGCTGGCGCGCTGACCAACATCCGCGGAGCGTTCGTCGATGGCAAAGTTCGAGATGGATACCGACTTCGTCCGCAAGCTGGCGCAGATTCTGCACGAGACCGACCTGGGCGAGATCGAGCTGGCCGACGGCGAAAAGCGCATCCGCGTGGCGCGGCCTACGGTGACGGTGGCGGCCCCGGCAATGACCGCCCCGGCCGTCTCGCCAGCCGCCTCTGCCGCGGCCGCCCCGGTCGCCGCCGCGACGACCAGCGACCTCGGCAAGCATCCCGGCGCCGTGACCTCGCCGATGGTCGGCACCGCCTATTTGGCGCCGGAGCCCGGCAAGCCCAATTTCGTCGCGGTCGGCGACAAGATCACCGTCGGGCAGACGCTGCTGATCATCGAGGCCATGAAGACCTTCAATCCGATCAAGGCGTCGAAAGCGGGCACCGTGACCCAGATTCTGGTTGCCAATGCCCGACCGGTGGAGTTCGGCGAGCCGCTGATGATCGTCGAATAGGAACGTCGGCGCGATGTTCGACAAGGTCCTGATCGCCAACCGCGGCGAGATCGCGCTGCGCATCCACCGCGCCTGCCGCGAGATGGGCATCCAGACCGTGGCCGTGCACTCGACGGCCGACAGCGACGCCATGCACGTCCGGCTGGCCGACGAGTCGGTGTGCATCGGCCCGCCTCCGGCGCGCGACAGCTATCTCAACATCCCGGCGATCCTGTCGGCCGCGACCATCGCCGGCGCCGACGCGATCCATCCCGGCTATGGCTTTCTGTCCGAGAATGCCCGGTTCGCCGAAGCGGTCGAAGCCCACGGTTTCACCTTCATCGGCCCGACGCCGCAGCACATCAGCATGATGGGCGACAAGATCGTGGCCAAGCAGACCGCGAAGCAGCTCGGCCTGCCGCTGGTGCCGGGCTCGCCCGGTCCGGTCGGCTCGCTGGACGAGATCGTGGCGCTCGGCCTCCAGATCGGCTGGCCGGTGCTGATCAAAGCGGTGGCCGGCGGCGGCGGGCGCGGCATGAAGGTGGTCGAGGACGCCGATGCCGCCGCCGAGGCGTTCGCCCTCGCGCGGGCCGAAGCCAAGGCCGCCTTCGGCAACGATTCGGTCTATGTCGAGAAGTACCTCGCGCGGCCGCGTCACATCGAGATCCAGGTGCTGGGCGACGGCCAAGGCGCGGGCATTCACTTGGGCGAGCGCGACTGCTCGCTGCAGCGTCGCCATCAGAAAGTGCTCGAGGAGGCGCCCTCGCCGGCCCTCAACCCCGAGCAGCGCCGCCGCATCGGCGAGTTGGCCGCGGCCGCCGTCCGCCAGCTCAAGTATCGCGGCGCGGGCACCATGGAGTTCCTGTTCCAGGACGGCGAGTTCTATTTCATCGAGATGAACACCCGCCTGCAGGTCGAGCATCCCATCACCGAGGCGGTGACGGGCATCGACCTGGTGCGCGAGCAGATCCGCATCGCCGCCGGCGCGCCGCTCGGCCTCGAGCAGAAGGACGTCGAGTTCCACGGCCACGCCATCGAATGCCGCATCAATGCCGAGAACGCCCAGACCTTCACCCCGAGCCCCGGCCGGGTCGCCGACTATCACCCGCCGGGCGGCCTGGGCGTGCGGGTCGATTCCGGCCTCTACACCGGCTACGCCATCCCGCCCTTCTACGATTCGATGGTGGCCAAGCTGATCGTCAACGGCACCAGCCGCAACGAGTGCCTGATGCGGTTGCGCCGCTCGCTCGAGGAGTTCGTGATCGGCGGCATCGAGACCACCATCCCGCTGCACCAGCGCATCATCGGCGAACAGGCCTTCATCGACGGCGACTACGACATCCACTGGCTGGAGAAGCTGGTCGGTTTGAAGAAGTGACGACACCATGTGCTTCCTCCCCGGCATGACGGGAGAGGCGGGCGTCGCGGATGTGATGACCTGATGGAGATCACCCCCGAACTCCTGCTCCAGGCCTACCGGATCGGCGTCTTCCCGATGGGCGAGCGCCGCGACGATCCCAAGCTCTATTGGCTCGACCCCAGGCTGCGGGCCGTCCTGCCGCTCGATGCTGTCCACATACCGCAGCGCCTGAAGCGCACCGTGCGCGCCGGCCGCTTCGCCGTCTCGGCGGACACGGCTTTCGCCGACACCGTGCGGGCCTGCGCCGAGCCCCGTCCCGGCCACCCCGAGAGCTGGATCAACGAGCCGATCGTCGAGCTCTACAGCGAGCTCTACCGGCGCGGCCACGCGCACAGCGTCGAATGCCGGATCGGCGGCGAACTGGTCGGCGGCCTCTATGGCGTGTCGATCGGCGCGGTCTTCTTCGGCGAAAGCATGTTCAGCCGCGTGCGCGACGCCTCGAAAGTCGCCCTCGTCCACCTGGCGGCGGGACTCATCCGCGGCGGCTTTCGCCTGCTCGACTGCCAGTTCATGACCGAGCATCTGCGCGGCTTCGGCGCGGTCGAGGTTACGCGCGACGAGTTCCGGCGGCTGCTGGTCGAGGCGATCGACCAGCCCGCCTTGTTTCACCGCGAGCTGGGCGGCGCCGACCCCTGCGCCATCGTGCAGGACAACACGCGCACGTCGTAGACGCCGTGGTCGAGGGCCGACAGCGACGGCGTCGAGGCGAACATCCAGCCGGCGAACAGCTTCTCTTCGGCTTGGCCGGGCTTGCGATCGACGATGGTGAGGTAGGCGACCGATTCGGGCGGAGCTTCCGGCACGTTCACCAGGCAATCGCCGACCGTGATGGTGAGCGTGCCGAACCGCGTCTGCTCACCGACCGGCGCATAGAAGCGCTGGGTGCGCGCCGTCACTTTGTCGAGCCCCTGCAGCTCGGCCACGCGCTTGCCGGGACCGTCAGGGATCGCCCGCAAATTGACGTTGCCGGGACGCGCCGCCGGCACCTGCGCCGCGGCGGCGCTCACGCCGAGCGCGAGCGCGGCAATGACGAGGGAAACGCGCACGCCTATTTCTTGGCGGCGTGAGGCGCCTTGAGCCCGTCGATCAACTCGTGCAGGGCCGCTTTGATCTGGTCGGCGTCGCATCCCATCAGAACTCCGTCCTCCAGCGCGTCGGCGCAGAGGCTCTCGATTTCCTGGATGTTCTGATTCAGCACTTTGATCTTTTCGAGGCAGGACACGGGCTTGCCGTCGGGTTGCCGCCACACCGGCGGCGCCTTGGAGGCGCGCGCGCCCATCACTTCGACCCCGTTCCGCCAAACATGAATTTGGCGATCAGCTCGGACAGCGGCACGGCGCCCTGCGTGCGCTCGATCTCGCCGCCCGCTTTCAAGGTTCGGCTGTCGCCACCCGGCTCCAACACGACGACCATGCCGCCGAGCAGCGACTCGCTCACGATCTTGGCGTGGGTGTCGGCCGGCAAGTTGACGTTGGCCGACACCGTCATGCGAACGACCGCCTGGTAGGTCTTGGGATCGAGCTCGAAACCGGAGACCGATCCGACTTTCACACCGCTCAGCGTGACGTCGGCGCCGCGTTTCAGTCCGTCGATGCGGTCGAAGCGCGCGACGATCTCGTAGCCCGCCGCACCGCTGCGGTCGGACTTGGCGAACGCATAGAAGACGAAGACGCCGGCCACCACGAGGACCAGCGCACCCACGATCGTTTCGACGATGTTGCGGGCCACGGGCTCCTCCTAGCCAGGCCGCCACGCCTCGTACGGCGGCTTCGGCTTGTCGCCGGTGCCGAGCGCGTGGCCCGGCGGCCGATACGCATGGTCGGTCCCGGTCAGGTTGGGCAGATGCTCCTTCTGCCACGGCTTGCGCGCCGCGCCGCCGGCCGGCGGCGCCGTGTCGGTCGTGTAATGCAGCCAGCCGTACCAATCGGGTGGAACGCGCGACGCCTCGGCGACACCGTTGTACATCACCCAGCGCCTGCGCCGACGGCCGGCGATGATGCGCTTGTCCTGATAGTAGCGATTGCCTTCGGCATCGGTGCCGACAAGCTCGCCACGCATTCTGGTGAACAGCCAGGTGCCGATCGTCATTGAGCCAACCACGCCGCAACAGTGAACGCGCCGCTTGTACGCGTGCCGCTGAAGGCACGCAATGCAGCGCCGCTAAGGGAGAGAATCGTCGTGTTGCTCGTCATGCGATTCGTTCTTTTTTGACGCCTGTTGCGCTCTTGCATCATCTAGTATCATCTACATAACAGTCTACAAAATGTAGTTGCGCACACAAGATTTTGTAATTTACTATCACCAAGTGCCCATATGTGCGTGTCCGATGTCGATCGAGCACGCCCCGCGCAGACAGCAAGCGAACGACGGGAGCCGGGCACGGGGGATCGTCGATGCGTTTTGAGCGTCGGTATACGCAAGCAGGAAAATCGCCGTTCGAAGGAATGGCGTTTCGTGCTGCCGATTCCGAAATCCGCAATCCCGACGGTTCCGTTGTCTTCAGTCTGAAGGGCGTCGACGTGCCGGCCGAGTGGTCGCAAGTCGCGGCCGACGTGTTGGCGCAGAAATATTTCCGTCGCGCCGGAGTAGCGGCGCGCCTGGCCAGGGTCGCCGAGCCCGACGTGCCGGCTTGGCTGTGGCGCTCGGTGCCCGACGAGGCGGCGCTCGCCGCCTTGCCGGCCGACGATCGCTTCGGCGGCGAGACCAGTGCACGCCAGGTTTTCGCACGCATGGCCGGCGCCTGGACCTACTGGGGATGGAAAGGCGGCTATTTCGACAGCGAAGACGACGCCCGCGCCTTCCATGACGAGCTGTCTTGGATGCTGGCGGCGCAGGTTTGTGCACCCAACTCGCCGCAATGGTTCAACACCGGCCTGCATTGGGCCTACGGCATCGACGGCCCCGGCCAGGGCCACTGGTTCGTCGATCATCGCGACGGCGAGGCCCGGCCGTCCGCGTCGGCCTACGAACGCCCGCAGCCGCATGCGTGCTTCATCCAGAGCGTCGACGACGATCTGGTAAACGAGGGCGGGATCATGGATCTGTGGGTGCGCGAGGCGCGCCTGTTCAAGTACGGCTCGGGTACCGGCTCCAACTTTTCGCGCCTGCGCGGCGAGGGTGAGCGGCTGTCGGGCGGCGGCAAGTCGTCCGGGCTGATGTCGTTCCTCAAGATCGGCGATCGCGCCGCCGGCGCCATCAAGTCCGGCGGCACGACCCGGCGGGCGGCCAAGATGGTCTGCGTCGACATCGACCACCCCGACATCGAGCAGTTCGTCACCTGGAAGATGCGCGAGGAACAGAAGGTGGCGGCGCTGGTCGCCGGCTCCCGTCTCGCCAACCGCCATCTCAATGCCGTGATGCAAGCCTGCTTGGATCATGGCGCGGAAGACGATGCCGCTTTCGATCCTCGCCGCAATCCGACGCTGCGCCACGCCGTCGTCGCGGCGCGTCAGGCCGCGTTGCCCGAGAACTACATCCAGCGGGTGATCCAGTTCGCCCGCCAGGGCTACCGCCACATCGAGTTCCCGGCGTTCGACACCGACTGGGAGTCGGAGGCCTATCTCACGGTCGCCGGGCAGAACGCCAACAATTCGGTGCGCGTGACCGACGGCTTCCTGCGCGCCGTCGAAGCCGACCGGACGTGGGCGCTGACCGAGCGTACGTCGGGCAAGGTCGCCCGCACGGTGAAGGCGCGAGATCTGTGGAGCAGCGTCGCCGAGGCGGCTTGGCATTCGGCCGACCCCGGCGTGCAGTACGACACCACGATCAACGACTGGCACACCTGCCCGCAATCGGGCCGCATCAACGCCTCCAATCCGTGTTCAGAGTACATGTTCCTCGACGACACGGCGTGCAATCTGGCGTCGCTCAACCTGATGCGCTTCCGGCGATCCGACGGCGGTATCGATGTCGCGTCCCTGGAGCATGCGACCCGCCTGTGGACGGTCGTGCTCGAAATTTCGGTGATGATGGCGCAGTACCCGTCGCGCACGATCGCCGAGCTTTCCTACCGCTACCGTACCTTGGGGCTGGGCTACGCCAATCTCGGCGCCCTGCTGATGTCGTCGGGCCTGGGCTACGACAGCGTCGGCGGCCGGGCGATCGCGGGCTCCCTCACGGCGGTGATGACCGGCGTCGCCTACGCCACATCGGCCGAGATGGCGGGTCTCATGGGTCCCTTCCCCGGCTATGCCGCCAACCGCGAGGCCATGCTGCGGGTCATCCGCAATCACCGCCGCGCCGCACACAGCGAGACGGCGGGCTACGAAGGCCTGTCGATCCCACCGCTGCCGCTCGACGCCGCGCACTGCCCCGACGCCCCCCTCGTCGCCGCAGCACGCGCCGCCTGGGAGCGCGCCTTGGCGCTGGGTGAGCGGCATGGCTTCCGTAACGCCCAGGTCTCGGTCATCGCCCCGACCGGCACGATCGGCTTGGTGATGGATTGCGACACCACCGGCATCGAGCCCGACTTCGCGCTGGTCAAGTTCAAGAAGCTGGCGGGCGGCGGCTACTTCAAGATCATCAACCGCACCGTTCCCCTCGCCCTGAAGACCTTGGGCTACGACGACGCCGCCACCGCGCGGATCGTGGCGCACGCCATTGGCCACGGCTCGCTGACCACGGCGCCTTCGATCAACCACCAGACCTTGGCGGCCCGTGGTTTCGACCGCGCGGCGATCGAGCGGGTCGAGCGTCAGATCGCCACCGCCTTCGACATCCGTCACGCCTTCTCGCGCTACACGCTGGGCGACTCCTTCTGCCGCGACGTGTTGGGGTTGGACGACGCGGCGCTCGCCGATCCCAAGCTCGACATCTTGGCGTGCCTCGGCTTCTCGCGCAGCGACATCGCGATGGCGAACGCGCACGCCTGCGGCACGATGAGTCTCGAAGGCGCACCCGACCTCGAGGTCGAGCATCTCGCGATCTTCGACTGTGCGAATCCCTGTGGACGAGATGGCACACGCTGCTTGTCTGTCGAGAGTCATATCCGCATGATGGCTGCAGCCCAGCCGTTTGTATCGGGCGCCATCTCCAAGACCATCAACATGCCCAACGCAGCCACGGTCGAGGATTGTCGTAAAGCCTACGAGATGTCGTGGAAGCTTGGTCTCAAGGCCAACGCGCTCTATCGCGACGGTTCGAAACTTTCGCAGCCCCTGTCGGCTCTGGTTTTGGGCGACGAGGCCGCCAACGACGATCTCGCCGAGCTGTCGCCGGCGGCGCGCGCCCCGATCATTGCCGAGCGCATCGTCGAACGGATCGTCGAGCGCGAGGTGCGCGCCGGCCGCGAGCGCATGCCACAGCGGCGCAAGGGTTACACCCAGAAGGCGATCGTCGGTGGCCACAAGGTCTACTTGCGCACCGGCGAGTACGAGGATGGCCGCGTCGGCGAGATCTTCGTCGACATGCACAAGGAAGGCGCCGCCTTCCGCAGCCTGATGAATAATTTCGCCATCGCGATCTCGATCGGCTTGCAGTACGGCGTGCCGCTCGAGGAGTTCGTCGAGGCCTACACGTTCACGCGCTTCGAGCCGTCCGGCCTGGTCGAGGGCAACGACGCCATCAAGATGTCGACGTCGGTGCTCGACTACATCTTCCGCGAGCTGGCGATCTCCTATCTCGGCCGCAGCGACCTTGCCCATGTCGAGCAGTCGGACCTGCGGCCCGACAG
The DNA here is from genome assembly GCA_016870055.1 of Alphaproteobacteria bacterium. GTDB lineage: Bacteria > Pseudomonadota > Alphaproteobacteria > Reyranellales > Reyranellaceae > Reyranella. The sequence goes on from VGCQ01000113.1 coordinate 10,468, forward strand.
TGTCGGCCGGGGTGAGGTCGAGGGCGAACTGCCCGCGCCCGGCACCGACGCCGCACAAGCCGCCGCCGTCGCGGTCAACCGCATCGCCAGCGTCGGCTATGTGCGCAGCAACCTTTACGTCCTGAACGGCCGAACGGCCGGCAATGTCGCGATCGCCGAGCCGGCGATCGCCGCCGGCCCGCGGCCCACCGAACTGACAGACGGCTCAACCGTCGCTTTGGCGCCTGGCGCCCGAGCGGCCGTCGTCGGCGTCGCGGTCGGAGAGGCATCCTCCTCCGCCCTCGGCCTCGCCCTCGAGGCGAAGGCCAAGGGTTTCGAAGGGGATGCCTGTCCGGAATGCGGCAACTTCACCATGGTCCGCAACGGAACGTGCCTCAAATGCACGACCTGCGGCGGCACCACCGGATGCAGTTGAGCATGCGTGGCGAAGCGTACCCGCGTACCCCGGGGTTCCCACGGTTGGGTGCCTCAAAGCTAACCATAGGAGACAGTCATGGCTGCTAAGAAGAAGGCTGCTAAGAAGAAAGCTGCTAAGAAGAAGAAGATCTAAGCAAGCAGAGGGCGAAGGCCAAAGCCTCATGCTTTGGCCCCTCTAACCAAACGCCTTTCGGCTTCCGCGTGGGCGCCCTCATGGCCCCACCGGAAGCCATCTTCAACGATAAGCATTTCAGCCAATAACACCCCGCTCAACGGGCGTGGAAAGGCGTAACTGTTCGGGTCCGGCGACTTCGGTCTGCCGGACTTTTTTTGTCCGTCTTGATGCCGTCCTGTTTCCACCCTACATAGCGAAACATGGATACTGACCAGTCAGTCAATATTCTTGACCCAACGCCCGAATCGGCCGTCCGAGTCCGCCGGCCTGACGGTCGGGCACCAGAGATCGCCCGGGCTGCTCTGGAATTGTTCGTCACCAAGGGCTTCGCCGCCACCAAGCTCGACGATGTCGCCAAGGCTGCCGGCGTGAGCAAGGGCCTGCCCTACCTCTACTTCCGCAGCAAGGACGAGTTGTTCAAAGCGGTGATCGTCGAGGCCCTGGGTGAGCCGCTCGGCCGCGCCAGTGAGCTGGTTGAGTCTTTCGACGGCACGACGGAAGAACTGCTTCGCGCCTTGATTGCCTACTTCCGCTTGTTTGCCGAAAGCCCAGCAGGCGGCGTGATCAAGCTGATCCTGGCCGAAGCCGGCAACTTCCCCTACGTAGCCCGCTTCTTCTGCTCGAACTTCGATCGCCAGGGCCGCGAGCTGTTCGCCAAGACGCTGCGCCGCGGTGTCGCGCGCGGTGAGTTCGGCCCAATCGCCGACATCGAAACGACGGCGATCATCCTCGTCCAGCCGCTCGCCATGCACTCGATCTGGCAGCGCTCGCTCGCACCGCACGATAACGGCCCGCCGATCGACAACGATCAATTCTACGCCGCGTACCTCGACTTCGTCCTGAAGGCCCTGCGCCGATGATCATCACCAAGCGCAAGCTCCTCTTTCTCGCCGCGGCCGGCATCGTCGTGCTGGGCGGCGCGGCCTTTGCCTGGAAGAACGGCAGGTCACCTCAGCCTGCCAAGACCGGCGCCGCCGCCGCCACGTCAAGCCGGCCGATCGAGCTGATCGCCGCCGAGTTGCACACCGTCAAGCCGCGCGGCCTGGTCGACGTGGTGCGCTTCACCGGCACCACCCAGCCGATCGACCAGACGATCGTCAAGGCGCGCGTTGCGGGCCGGCTGGCCGAAGTGTTGGTGCGCGAGGGCGATCGCGTCGCGAAGAACCAGCTGCTGGCGCGCTTCGAGACGACCGAGCTGCAGGCCAAGGTCAACGAGCGGCAGTCGGCGCTCGACGCGGCGCGGGCCGATGCGCGCTGGACGGCGCGCGACCGCGCCGACAAGGAGACCCTGGCCAACCGCAACATCGTCTCGCAATCGGTCGCCGACCAGGCGAAGTCGACGGCCGAGAACCGTGCCTCGATGGTCGCGGTCGCCGAGGCGCAGCTCG
>VGCQ01000114.1 GCA_016870055.1 Alphaproteobacteria bacterium
CCGCCTCGACAAGGTCATCAAGGCCTGCGATGCGCTGGGCATGGCCGTCATCCTCGGCCTGTTCTACGGCAAGCAGAGCCCGACCTTGAAGGACGAGGCGGCGGTGAAGGCCGCCGTCACCAACACCGTCGACTGGCTGCTGCAGCAGGGTGCCGCCAACGTGCTGCTCGAGATCGGCAACGAGGTCGACCTGCCGAACGTGTTCGTCCATCCCATCATCACGGCGGCACGCTGCCACGAGCTGATCGAGCTCGCCAAGAAACGCAGCCAGGGCAAGCTCCTGGTCAGCACCAGCCTGATCTCGATCAACGCCCCGTCCGAGGCGATTCTCGCCGCCTCCGATTTCCACCTGCCGCATGGCAACGCCGTCAGCGGTCCCGACGGGCCGCCGCAATCGAGCCCGCACGGCATCCGCCTGCAGGTCGCGCGCTGGCGCGCCGGCGCGGGCTATCGCGGCCAGCCGATCGTCTACAACGAGGACGACCATTTCGACTTCGACAAGCCCGACAACCACCTGGTCGCCGCCATCGATAGCGGCGCGAGCTGGGGCTACTTCGATTTCCGTCGCATCCGCGAGCGCTTCGAGGACGGCTTCCAGTCCCTGCCGGTCGACTGGACGATCTCGTCGACACGCAAGCGGGAGTTCTTCGGGTTGCTGAAGGAGATCACCGGGGCTTAGGCCCTCGCGATGCCGAAGACCAACCGATCAGCGCCTGGCAGAACCTGACGAACGATGCCGCGGCGAAGAGCGAGGCCTCGGCCCGCTCGGCAAGTCCTTCACGATGATCCCGAACCGACCGACGAGCGTGCCGTGCTTTCGTCAAGCGTTTGTGGATTTCGGCAGTCAAACGGCGATGCCGTCCCGGCGAATGGACCTGAGGAAGAAGCTATCTTCTTCCCTGCGTCTCGCCGGCAGCACGACCGGATGGATGTTCCAGCCACGGTCGAAGAACAAATCCGATCCGATGTGGGACAGCGTCGTCGCTTCGCCGGCCGCGACCCGTCCCTTGAGAAATACGGCAACATCCCAGTCGGAACCGGAGCGCGCATCGCCGCGCGCGCGCGAGCCATAGAGCACGACCTCATCGACCCGCCCGGGCAAGGCGTGCTCAGCAAGACGCTTGAATTCGCGCGCCGGGGCCAATTCGCGTTTCATCGCTCCACTCTACCATACGAGTCGCCGAATCTCTCGGTCACGATCGGTCACTTGCCGCAATACGCCTCCAGCCGATAGCCGTCGGGATCGATGGCGAAAGCGGCATAGTACTTCGGCCCGTAGTCGGCGCGCAGGCCGGGCTTGCCGTTGTCCCTGCCGCCGGCCGCGAGGGCGGCAGCATGGAAGGCGTCGACGGCGGCGCGGTCCTTGGCGGCGAAGCAGAAATGCAGGCCCGAGTCGATGTCGGCCTTCACCGGCTTCTTGGCGGCGCCCAGCCAGAGCTGCACCGCCTCGCCGCCGTAGCCCAGCGAGCCGTCGCCGACGCTGAGGCAACTGAAGCCGCGCGGCGTCAGGGTCGCGTCGTAGAACTTCTTGGACCGGGCGATGTCGGCGACGCCGATCGAGACATGGTCGAACACGGATCATCCTCCTTTGACTACATTACTGGTTATATGGTTAAGTCGATCGGGACGGCTTGTCAACGATCCAGGCGGTCAGTAAGTCCGAAACCGATGAGCCGCCCCGACCTTTGCCTGAAGTTCGCCAACACGCGCTATTGGCGCGGCCAGGAGACGCCGACCGAGACCCTGAATTCGGCCGACGATCTCGCGGCCTGGCTGGGCGGCAACGTGGCGAGGGAGATGCGGCCGCTCGGCCGGCGCGAGTTCGAGCGCGCGATCGAGGCGCGCGAGGCGATCTATCGGGTGTTCGACACGACGACGCGCGGCAAGATTCCGGCTACTGCCGATCTGGAGGTGCTGAACGAGCTGCTGACCGGATCGCCGGCGCGCGCGATGGTGCGGCGCGAGCGCGGCGGGTTTGCCTGGGATGTCGACTTGCGTAGCGCCACGGCGCTCGGCCAGCTCGCGCCCGTTCTGTGGTCGGCCGGCGACCTGCTCACCGGCAATCGGCTCGACCGCGTCAAACGCTGCGCCAACCCGGCGTGCGGCTGGCTGTTCCTCGACGACAGCCGCGCCGGCAAGCGGCGTTGGTGCTCGATGCAGTCGTGCGGCAACCGCGCCAAGGCGCGGCGCCACTATCACAAGAGCAAGGAAGAAGCGTAGGACGTCCGGTTCGAGCCGAACGTCGGCTTGTTAACGCAGGATGCTCTGCAGCTTCATGGCGACGCCCATGTCGCCCTCGATCTTGAGCTTGCCGGTCATGAAAGCCGTCATGCCGTCGAGCTTGCCGCCGATCATGTCGGCGAAGTCGCTGAAGTCCATCTTGAGCGTGCAGTCGGCGGCCTTGTCGTCGTTGCTAATGGCCGGCGGATTCTGGTTGCCGTCGATGTAGACCACGCCCTGGTCGGTGGCGAACTTGACGGTGTTGCCGAAGGACGACTTCTTCGAGGCGCCTTCCTTCATTTTCGCGGTGAGTTCAGCCAAGGTCATGTCGGGCTCCTCCAGTCGGCCTAATGACCTCGGGGCTTACTTGACCTTTACGTAAACGTCAAATAGAGCCCGATGAACGGCCGTTCAGGTCGGGAGGAAACATGGCGTATCGCTCGGTCTTCAAGCCGGGACTGTTCCAGGGCCAGGCGATCGTCGTCACCGGCGGCGGCAGCGGCATCGGCCGCTGCACGGCGCACGAATTGGCAGGGCTCGGCGCCCACGTCGTGATCACCGGCCGCAAGCCCGACAAGCTCGCGGCAGTGAAGGCCGAGATCGAAGCCGCCGGCGGCTCGTGCGAAAGCCACGCCTTCGACATCCGCGAAGAGCCGCAGGTCAAGGAGGCGATCGCCGCGATCATCGCCGGCAACGGCCGCATCCATGGCCTGTTCAACAATGCCGGCGGCCAGTTCCCCTCGCCCGCGGCGGCGATGAGCGCCAAGGGCTTCGACGTGGTGGTGCGCAACAACCTCACCGGCGGCTTCATCGTGAGCCGCGAGGTCTTCATCCAGTCGATGGAAAAGCACGGCGGCTCGATCGTGAACATGGCGGCCGACTTCAGGAACGGTTTCCCGACCATGGCCCATACCGGTGCGGCGCGCGCCGGCATGGTGAACCTCACCATGACGCTCGCCCACGAGTGGGCTTATGCCGGCGTGCGCGTCAACGCGGTGTCGCCGGGCTGGATCGCCTCGTCGGGCATGGACACCTATCAGGGCGAGTTCAAGGAGCAGATTCCCAAGCTCAAAGGCTACTGCCCGCTCGGCCGGCTGGGCACCGAAAGCGAAGTCTCGGCCGCGGTTTGCTTCCTGCTGAGCGATGCGGCGGGCTACATCACCGGCACCGAGATCCGCATCGACGGCGGCACACCGCTCGGCAACCGTTCGATGCCGTTGCGGCCGGTCGAGCGGATCCACGAATTCAACGGCTTCCATCTCGCCGTGAAACCCAAAGTCCTAGGCGGCTGACGCTCATGCCGATCATCGAAAGCCAAGTCGACAAGAACAGCGACGAATACAAGAAGAACCGCGAGCGCATGCTGGCGGCGATCGCCGAATTCCGCGACGCCGAGACAAGCGTGCAGGCCGCCTCGGAGAAGTCGCGCGAGCGCTTCCGCAAACGCAAGCAGCTGATGCCGCGCGAGCGCATCGCCCTGCTGCTCGACCGTGGCGCGCCGTTTCTCGAGCTGATGCCGCTGGCCGGCTACCGCATGCACGACGACCGCGACGGCTCGAGTGCGGGCGGCGGCTCGGTCGCGGGTATCGGCTATGTCGAAGGCGTGCGCTGCATCGTCACCGCGTCGAACAGCGCCATCAAGGGCGGCACGGTGGCGCCGTCGGGTCAGCGCAAGGGCCAGCGCGTGCAGCAGATCGTGCTGGAGAACAAGCTGCCGGTGGTGAACCTGGTCGAATCGGGTGGCGCCAACCTCCTCTACCAGGCCGAGATCTTCGTGCCCGGCGGCCGCGGCTTCGCCAACCAGGCGCGCATGTCGGCGCGCGGCATCCCGCAGGTCACGGTGGTGCACGGCTCCTCGACGGCGGGCGGTGCGTACCTGCCGGGCCTTTCGGACTATGTCGTCATGGTGCGCAACCAGGCCAAGGTCTTCCTCGCCGGGCCGCCGCTCCTGAAGGCCGCGACCGGCGAGATCGCCACCGACGAGGAGCTGGGTGGCGCGGAGATGCACGCCACCGTCTCGGGCGTCGCAGAATGGATGGCCGAGAACGACGCCGACGGCATTCGCATGGCGCGCGAGATCATCGCCAAGTGGCACTGGAACGATCGTCTGCCGCCGCGCACGCCGCGGTCGTTCAAGGACCCGCTGTACGACATCGACGAGCTCTGTGGCGTCGTGCCGCCCTCGCACAAGGATCCCTACGACGTGCGCGAGGTGATCGCCCGCCTGGTCGACGGCTCGGACTTCCTCGAGTTCAAGGGCCTGTACGACCAGCAGACGATCTGCGGCTGGGCCGAGATCGAGGGCGAGCCGGTGGCCTTCATCGGCAACAACGGACCGATCACCACCAAGGGCTCGGTCAAGGCGGCGCAGTTCATCCAGCTGTGCTGCCAGCAGGGCACGCCGATCGTCTACCTGCAGAACACCACCGGCTACATGGTCGGCACCGATGCCGAGCGCGGCGGCATCGTCAAGCACGGCTCCAAGATGATCCAGGCGGTGGCCAACGCCACAGTGCCGCAGATCACGGTCGTGATCGGCGGCAGCTTCGGCGCCGGCAACTACGGCATGTGCGGCCGCGCCTACGATCCGCGCTTCATCTTCGCCTGGCCCAACAGCCGCACCGCGGTGATGGGCGGCGAGCAGGCGGCGGGCGTGATGAAGACCGTGACCGAGCAGAAGTTCCTGCGCGAGGGCAAGGAACCGCCCGGCGCCGAGATCGACAAGATGTACAAGGCGATCGTCGAGCAGTTCGAACGCGAGTCGACGGCGCTCTATGCCACGGCGCATTTGTGGGACGACGGCATCATCGATCCGCGCGACACCCGCCGGGTGCTCGCCTTCACGCTCTCGATCGCCCGCGAATCGCTGGTGCGGCCGCTCAATCCCATCACTTTCGGCGTCGCGAGGATGTAGACATGAAGTTCACGCCCGAACACGAGGCCCTGCGCCAGACCTGGAAGACGCTGATCGATCGCGAGATCAATCCCAACGTCGACGAGTGGGAGAAGGAAGGCGCCTTCCCCGCCCACCAGCTGTTCAAGAAGATGGGCGATGCCGGCCTGCTCGGCGTCGACAAGCCGGTCGAGTTCGGCGGCTCGGGGCTCGACTTCTCCTACGCCATGATCTGCTCGGAGTCGCTCGGCCTGGTGAACGGCGGCTCGATCCCGATGGCGACCGGCGTGCAGATCTCGATGGCCACGCCGGCGCTCGCCCGCTACGGCAGCGACGAGCTGCGCCGCGAGTTCCTGGCACCGTCGATCAGCGGCGACTACGTCGCCTGCCTCGGCGTGTCGGAGACCGGCGCGGGTTCCGACGTCGCCTCGATCAAGACCACCGCCCGTCGCGTCGGCGGCGACTGGGTGATCAACGGCGGCAAGATGTGGACGACCAACGGCGCGCAGGCCGACTGGATGTGCCTGCTCGCCAACACCGGCGAGGGCCAGGTCCACAAGAACAAGTCCCTGATCGTGGTGCCGATGAAGACCAAGGGCGTGCAGATCGTGAAGAAGCTCGACAAGCTCGGCATGCGCGCCTCGGATACCGTGCAGACCTTCTTCGACGAGGTGAAGGTGCCGGTGCGCTACACGATCGGCCAGCCGGGCTCGGGCTTCATCTACCAGATGCAGCAATTCCAAGAAGAGCGGCTGTGGGCCGGCGCCGGCACACTGATGGGCTGCGACCGCATCATCAACGCCACCATCGACTACACGCGCGACCGCAAGGTGTTCGGCCGGCCGTTGCTCGACAACCAGGTGATCCACTTCCGGCTGGGCGAGCTCAAGACCGAGGTCGAGGCATTGCGCTCCCTCGTCTATCGCGCCTGCGAGGAGTATCTCGCCGGCAACGACGTCACCATGCTGGCCTCGATGGCCAAGCTCAAGGCCGGCCGGCTGCGCCGCGAGGTCTCCGATGCCTGCCTGCAGTATTGGGGCGGCGCCGGCTATCTGTGGGACAACCCCGTCGCCCGCAGCTACCGCGACGGCCGCCTGGGCTCGATCGGCGGCGGCGCCGACGAGGTCATGCTGCAGATCATCGCCAAGCTGATGGGCACCCTGCCGAGGCTCGGCAACCGATAGGGCCCGCGGTCCCGAAGAAAGGCAGACGATGCAATTCACGCCTGAACACGCCGAGATCCGCCGCACGCTGCGCGCCATCATCGACAAGGACATCAATCCCCATGTCGACAAATGGGAAGACGACGGCATCTTCCCCGCCCATGAAGTGTTCAAGAAGCTGGGCGGCGCCGGCCTGCTCGGCATCAACAAGCCCGCCGAGTTCGGCGGCATGGCGCTCGACTACTCCTACGCCATGGTGATGGCCGAGGAGCTCGGCCACATCAACTGCGGTTCGGTGCCGATGGCGATCGGCGTGCAGACCGACATGGCGACCCCGGCGCTGGCGCGCTACGGCAGCGACGCGCTGCGCCGCGAGTTCCTGGCGCCGTCGATCGCCGGCGACTACGTCGCCTGCCTCGGTGTGTCGGAGACCGGTGCGGGCTCCGATGTCGCCTCGCTCAAGACCACGGCCCGCCGGTTGGGCGGCGACTGGGTGATCGATGGCGGCAAGATGTGGACCACCAACGGCACGCAGGCCGACTGGATGTGCCTGCTCGCCAACACCGGTGAGGGCCCGGCGCACAAGAACAAGTCGCTGATCTGCGTGCCGATGAAGACCAAGGGCGTCCAGATCGTGAAGAAGCTCGACAAGCTCGGCATGAGGAGCTCCGATACCGCGCAGATCTTCTTCGACGAGGTCAAGGTGCCGGTGCGCAACACGATCGGCCAGGAAGGCATGGGCTTCGTCTACCAGATGCAGCAATTCCAGGAGGAGCGGCTGTGGGGCGCCGTCAGCGCCGTGGTCGGCATGGAGAGGTTGATCGACCAGACGATCGAGTACACGCGCGAGCGCAAGGTGTTCGGCCGGCCACTGCTCGACAACCAGGTGATCCATTTCAAGCTGGCCGAGCTTCGCACCGAGGTCGAGCTGGTGCGCTCGCTCTGCTATCGCGCCTGCGAGGAGTATCTCGACGGCAAGGACGTCACCATGCTGGCCTCGATGGCCAAGCTCAAGGCCGGCCGCGCGCTGCGGCTGGTGACCGACGGCTGCCTGCAATATTGGGGCGGCGCGGGGTATCTTTGGGAGTCGCCGACGGCGCGCGCCTTCCGCGATTCGCGGCTGGCCTCGATCGGCGGCGGCGCCGACGAGGTCATGTTGCAGATCATCGCCAAGCTGATGGGCACGCTGCCGCGGCTGGAGAACCGCTGATGGGGGACACGATGACCGAGTTCGCGTCCAAGTACGAAACGCTTCTGCTGCGCCGCGAGCGCTCGCGCCTCCACGTCACGCTCAATCGGCCGCACGTGAAGAACGCGCTCAATCCGACGCTGATCGGCGAATTGCGTACGGTGTTCCAGAACCTGCGCGAGCGGCGCGACGTCAAGGCGGTGATCCTGCGCGGCGCCGGCGGCACGTTCTGTGCCGGCGCCGATCTCAAGAACATGGAGCAGAGCATCACCGACCGGCGGTCCGGCGAGCGCGATCCGATCGCGCTCAACAACCGCGAATACGGTACCTTCCTCGAGATGGTGAACACCACGCCGCAGGTCGTGATCGCCGCGGTCGAGGGCTATGCCATCGCCGGCGGCTTCGGCCTGCTCTGCGTCTCCGACGTGGCGATCTGTACCGAAGACGCGGGATTCGCCATATCCGAGACGGCAATCGGCATCGTACCGGCGCAGATCGCGCCCTTCGTCGCCGCCCGCATCGGCGTGCCGCAGACGCGCCATCTCGCGCTGACGGCAGCGCGCTTCAAGGGGCCGGAGGCGCTGCGGCTCGGCATCGTGCATCACCTGGTCAAGGATGCTGCCGCCCTCGATGCCAAGCTGGAGGACGTCCTGAAGCAGGTCGATCGTTGCGCGCCGCTTGCCAACGCCCTCACCAAGGCCGTCGTCATGAAGGTCGGCAACGAGCCCCTGTCGTCGGTGCTCGACTTCGCCGCCGACAAATTCGCCGAAGCGCGGCGCAGCCCCGAGGCCGCCGAAGGCCTGCGCGCCTTTGCCGAGAAGCGGCCGCCGAAATGGGCGGCCGAGTGATGGCCTTCTCCAAGGTCCTGGTCGCCAATCGCGGCGAGATCGCCTGGCGCGTCATGCGCACCGCCCGGGCGATGGGCTATCGCACGGTCGCGGTCTACTCCGACGCCGACAAGGCGGCACCGCACGTCGCGTTCGCCGACGAGGCGGTGCGCATCGGCCCATCGCCGGTCGGCGAGAGCTATCTTAGCATCGACCGCATCCTCGAAGCCGCCCACAAATCCGGCGCCGACGCGATCCATCCCGGCTACGGCTTTCTGTCGGAGAACGACACTTTCGCCGCGGCCTGCGAGAAGGCCGGCCTGGTCTTCATCGGGCCGCCGCCCGCCGCGATCGCTGCCATGGGCAACAAGGCTGCCGCCAAGCGGCGCATGATCGACGCCGGTGTGCCCTGCGTGCCGGGCTATCAAGGCGCCGACCAGAGCGACGCCAACCTCGAGAAAGAAGCCTTGAAGATCGGCCTGCCGGTGATGGTCAAGGCGGCGGCCGGCGGCGGCGGCCGCGGCATGCGCCTGGTCGAGCGCGCCGCCGATCTGGGCGAAGCGATCCGCACGGCGCGCACCGAGGCCGCAAGCGCCTTCGGCTCGGGCGAGCTGATCCTCGAGAAGGCGGTGGTCGACGCCCGCCATGTCGAGATCCAGGTCTTCGCCGACGGCCATGGCAACGTCATCCATCTCGGCGAGCGCGACTGCTCGGTGCAGCGCCGCCACCAGAAGGTGATCGAGGAGGCGCCGTCGCCCGCCGTCGGCGCCGATCTGCGCCGGCGCATGGGGGCGGCGGCCGTCGCGGCGGCGCGCGCCATCGGCTATCGCGGCGCCGGCACCGTCGAGTTCCTGCTCGCCGGCGACGGCGCCTTCTACTTCCTGGAGATGAACACCCGCCTGCAGGTCGAGCATCCGGTGACCGAGATGATCACCGGACAGGACCTCGTCGCCTGGCAGCTCGAGGTGGCGGCCGGCGAGAAGCTGCCGCTCACCCAAGAGCAGGTCGCGTTCGCCGGCCACGCCATCGAAGTGCGCCTCTACGCCGAGGATGCCTATACCGGCTTCCTGCCGCAGACCGGCCGCATCGACGTCTGGCGGCCGGCGACCGGCGCGGGCGTGCGGATCGACCACGGCATGACGGACGGGCTGCTCATTTCGCCCTTCTACGATCCCATGATCGGCAAGGTGATCGCGCACGGCGCCACGCGTGAGCAAGCCCGCACGCGCCTGATCCGCGCGCTGCGCGACACCGTCGTGCTGGGTCCGACCACCAACCGGCATTTCCTGATCCGCCTGCTGGAGCATCCCGAGTTCGCCGACGGCAAGGCGACGACGGCGTTCCTCGGCAAGCACGACTTCCCCGCGCCGCCGATCGGCGACGCCCATTGGCAGATCGCGGCGGCGCTGCTGTGGCGCCGGTCGGCCGAGCGCCATCCCGCCGCGCTGCGCGGCTGGCGCAACTCCAATCCCGAGCCGACACCGCTGCGGCTCGCCGTCGGCAGCACGGAACGGCTGCTGCACGTGACCGGCCGCGAGACCGTCGACGCCGCCCTGCCGTTCCACGTCGATGGCGACGATGTCGTGGTCGATCTCGACGCGCATACCGTGCGCTTCACCGACCGGACCTACGCGCCGCCCGCCGCCGCCGCGGCCGGCAGCGACGGCAAGCTGCGCGCGCCGATGGACGGCAAGATCGTCGCCATCAAGGTCGCGGCCGGCGACAGCGTCGCCAAGGGCCAGACCTTGGTCGTCCTGGAGGCGATGAAGATCCAGCACCAGCTCAAGGCTGCGGCGGACGCCAAAGTGGAGTCGATCGCGATCCAGGAAGGCCAGCAGGTGTCGAACCGCGCGATTCTGATCACAATGGCGGCCGATGCCGCTGCACGTTGAGAAGATCTGCCATCGTTACGGGTCGGTCGAGGCGCTGGCCGACGTCACGTTCGACATCGCCGACGGCGAGACTGTCGCGTTGATCGGGCCGTCGGGCTGCGGCAAGTCGACGTTGCTCGGCATCCTGGGCGGCTTGCTCGAGCCCAGCGACGGCAAGGTCACGCTGTCGGGTCCGCCGCCCGCCGACTCGCTCAACCCTTTCACTTACATCTTCCAGGATTTCGCCCTGCTGCCCTGGCGCAGCGTCGCCGGCAATGTCGGTCTGGCGCTGGAGCATCGGCCGCTCGCCGCCGGCGAACGCCGCGAGCGCGTGGCTCAGGCGCTCGCCCTCACCGGCTTGAGCGAGTTCGCCGCTGCCTATCCGAAGCAGCTGTCCGGCGGCATGCGCCAGCGCGTCGGCATCGCCCGCGCCCTGGTCGTGCGGCCGGCCGTGCTGCTGCTCGACGAGCCGCTGTCGGCGCTCGACGCCCAGACGCGCGAACTTCTGATGGAGGACTTGCTCGCGATCTGGGCGCGCGAGAAGAGCACACGTGTCTACGTCACCCACAATCTCGAGGAGGCGGCGCGGCTCGCCGACCGCGTCGTGGTGCTGTCGCGCCGGCCCGGACGCATTCGCGAGATCTTCACGATCGAGGTGCCGGTCGCCGAGCGCGGCCAGCCGCAGCATGCCGGCCTGCTGGCCGAGGTCCATCGCAGGTTGTGGGCGCTGATCCGCGACGAGGTCGTGACCGCCGACCGCGAGATGCAGCATGCCTGACGCCAACCAGCGGCCCATCCCGTTCCGCGGCGGCGGCTTCGATCCCAGGCCGCGCCGGCTGCTGCCGTGGATCGTGTTCTTCCTGCTGATCGCCGCTTGGCAGGCGGCGTCGAGCGCGGGCCTCCTGCCGCCGCTTTTCATGCCGAGCCCCGCGGCCATCGCGCGGGCGTTCGCCGAGCTGTGGTCGAACGGCACGCTGGTCGAGCACATCGCGGCATCGCTCAAGCGCATCGTGCCGGGCTGGTTGATCGGCACCGCGGCCGGCCTCGCCGTCGGCCTCGCCATGGGCATCTTCTCGGCGGCGCGCGCCGCTGGCCTGCCGATCGTGTCGGCCCTCTTCCCGATCCCCAAGATCGCGCTGCTGCCGCTCCTCATCATGTGGTTCGGCATCGGCGAGCCGTCCAAGGTCGCGACCATCGCGCTCGGCGTTTTCTTCCCGACGGTGATCGCTGCCTACACGGCATGCGATGCCGTGCCGCGCAACCTCATCCGCATGGGCCAGTCGTTCGGCCTGCCGGCAACCGACATCGTCGCCAAGATCCTGCTGCCCGGCGCCATGCCCGGCATCCTGGCCGGCTTCCGCATCTCCGCCTCGGTGGCGCTGCTGCTGGTGGTCGCCGCCGAGATGATCGGCGCCCAGCACGGCATCGGCGCCTTCGTGCTGGCCGCCGGCAACCTGATGCAGACCGACCAGCTCTTGGCCGGCGTCGTCATGCTGTCGGTGCTCGGCCTGCTGATCTCCTGGGGGCTCGGCATAGTCGAGCGCTCGGTGCTACGGTGGCGTTGACAGGGAGGACGTAATGCTACGCAGACATGCACTGATTGCCGTTGCCGCTGTGGCCGCGGCCGGCCCCGCCTTCGGCCAGGCCTATCCCAACAAGCCGATCACCCTGATCGTGCCGTTCGCCGCCGGCGGGCCGACCGACGTGGTTGCCCGCATCATGGGCGAGCGCATGGCCAAGGAGCTCGGCCAGCAGCTCATCATCGAGAACGTCACCGGGGCGGCCGGCACCATCGCCATGGCCAAGCTGGCGCGCTCGGCGCCCGACGGCTACACGATCGGCATCGGCCATGTCGGCACCAACGTCGCCAACGCCGCGATCTACACCAAGCTCAATTTCGACCTGATCGAGGACCTGGTGCCGATCGCCCGCCTGCCGGCCAACGCCATGCTGGTGGTGTCGTCGAACAACGTGCCGGCCAAGACGCTGAAGGAGCTGGTCGAGTACCTCAAGGCCAACCAGGACAAGGCGTCGGGCGGCACGGCGGGCATCGGCTCGGGCTCGCATCTCGGCGCGCTCGCCTTCGCCAAGGCGACCGGCGTCAGCTATCAGCTCGTGCCCTATCGCGGCACTGGCCCCGCCATGCAGGACCTGATCGCCAACCAGATCCAGGTCATGGTCGACCAGTCGTCGAACTCCCTGCCGCAGGCCCAGGGCGGCAAGATCCGCGCCTATGC
>VGCQ01000115.1 GCA_016870055.1 Alphaproteobacteria bacterium
CAAGAGCGGCCTCTACATCACCGAATTGATCGGCTTCGGTGTCAACGGCGTGACCGGCGACTACAGCCGCGGCGCCTCGGGTTTCTGGATCGAGAACGGCAAGCTCGCCTGGCCGGTCAGCGGCATCACTGTCGCCGGAAATCTCAAGGACATGTTCCTGAACCTGACACCGGCCAACGACCTGCAGTTCAAGAGCTCGACCAACGCGCCGACGGTGCGAATCGAGGGGATGACCGTCGCCGGGTCGTGATACCCTGGCGGCATGAACCCCCTCGCCAAAACCATCCTCCTCGCCGCAACGACGGCGCTTCTCACGCCGCCGGCGCTGGCGCAGAGTGAGTTCGCCTCGTGCCTGCAAAACATCCGGGCCGAGGCCCAGCGTCAGGGCGTGACCGCCGCCATCGCCGACAACGCCTTTCGCGGGCTCACGCCCGACCAGAAGGTCGTCGATCTCGATTCGCGCCAACCGGAATTCACGCTGACCTACGGCCGTTACATGGCCAACGCCATCACGGCCGACCGCATCGCCAAGGGCCAGCAGCGGATGGCGCAGCATCGCAGTCTGCTCGACGCCATCCAGGGCGAATACGGCGTGCCGCCGCAATACATCATGGCGTTCTGGGGCGTGGAGACCAACTACGGCTCCTTCATGGGCGACTTCCAGGTCGTGCGCTCGGTGGCGACGCTCGCCTGCATGACCAAGCGGCGCGATTTCTTCAGCAACGAGACGGTGCAGGCGCTGCGCATCCTGGCGCTGAATCATATGACACGCGAGCAGATGCGCGGCTCGTGGGCCGGCGCCATGGGCAACATGCAGTTCATGCCCTCGACCTTCATGAAGTGGGGCGTCGACCGCGATGGCAACGGCCGCATCGACCTTTGGCACAGCCTGCCCGACGCCTTCGCCTCGGCCGGCAACTTTCTGCGCGGCATCGGCTGGCGACCGGGCCTGCCGGCCAGCGAGGAGGTCGTGCTGCCGCCGAACTTTCCGCTCGACCAGGCCGACAGTTCGATCGACAAGCCGGTGCGCGCCTGGGCGGCGATGGGCGTCAAGAAAGCGGGCAGCGCGGCATTGCCCAATGTCGAGGAGCCCGCCTCGATCATCCTGCCGGCGGGCTGGCGCGGTCCCGCCTTCATCCTCTATCCCAACTTCAAGGCGGTGATGAACTGGAACCGCTCGACGCTCTATGCGCTGTCGGTCGCCGTCCTTGCGCAGCAGATCGCGGGCGGCCCGCCGGTCATGCAGGCACCGCCCGGCGACGACGAGCCGTTGTCGCGCGACACCGTGATCGACATGCAAACTCGCCTGGCGCGGCTCACCCTCTACACCGACGAGATCGACGGTCTGCTCGGCCCCAAGACCCGCTCGGCCGTGCGGCTCTACCAGAAGCGCATCGGACTTCCGGCCGACGGCCATCCGACGCCCGAGTTCGTGCGCCGGCTGCAGGCGGCGCGCTGATGCCGTGGTTGATCGGCGCGATCGGCCTCCCCAGATACCCCGGAGCAAAAGGGAGCGCGCCATGGCAGCCCTCAACCACATCATCATCCCGGCCAAGGACAAGGATGCTTCGGCAAAGTTCCTGGCTGGCATCCTGGGCACCGATGTCAAACCGCAATGGGGCCCGTTCCGGCCGGTGCAGACCAGCAACGGTGTCACCCTCGACTTCGTCGACTCCAAGGACGTGCGCACCCAGCACTACGCCTTCCTGGTCGACGATGCGGAGTTCGACGCCGCCTTCGTCCGCATCAAGCAGGCCGGCCTCGCCTATTTCGCCGGCCCGCACAAGGAAGGTCCCGGTGAAATCAACCACCACTGGGGCGGTCGTGGCGTCTACTTCGAGGATCCCAACGGGCATCTCCTGGAGCTGATCACCAAGCCATACGGGACGTTGCCACCAACGTAAGCGTCAACCGCCCGGCGGCTCGCCCGCCTTGACCCAGGCCTGGTACAGCGCCTTGGTCTCGTCGTTGGGCGGATAGGTGCCGACCACCGGCCGGCCCTGGGCGATGCGGATCGCCACGAACTTCTCCAGCCGCTCCTGCTCGAAGGAATCGCGCGCCACCTCGTCGGCGAGATGGCGCGGCACGACGATCGCGCCGTCCTCGTCGGCCACGATGACGTCGCCGGGATAGACCGGCACGCCGCGGATGCCGACCGGCGTCTGCACCTCGACAGGATGCAGGCTGTTCATGCTGGGCGGCGCTGCCGCGGCGTTGCAGAACACCGGGAAGTCGAGCTTGGAAATCACCGGCGTGTCGCGCATGGCGCCGTCCGACAGCACGCCCGCCACACCACGCACCTTCAGTCGGAGCGCCAGGATGTCGCCGATCGTGCCCGAGCGCGTGTTGCCCTCGGTGCCGATCACCAGCACCGAGCCGGCCGGGCTCTCCTCGATCGCCGCGCGCTGCGCCGAGGGCGGATCGCCGGGCGTCGGCGGCTTGTCGATGTCCTCGCGGCCCGGGATGTAGCGCAGCGTGTAGGCCGGCCCGACCAGGCGCGCCGCCTTGGAGTTCAAAGGTCGCACGCCCGCGATCGCGCTGTTACGAAAGCCGCGTTTGAGCATCTGCATGGAAACGGTGGC
This sequence comes from Alphaproteobacteria bacterium, assembly GCA_016870055.1. GTDB lineage: Bacteria > Pseudomonadota > Alphaproteobacteria > Reyranellales > Reyranellaceae > Reyranella. The sequence goes on from VGCQ01000115.1 coordinate 2,583, forward strand.
CGTGCTGGCATACAGGAAGTTCTTGACGGTCTCGGCCGACAGCGGCGCGTGGTTCATGTCCGTTTCCCCCTACAACAACGATCCTTGCCGGCCGCCACCGCTGCCGTCGCGGCGCTTGGCCGGTGCGGTGGCGCCGCGAGGGGCGCCAGGCGCGATCTCGGTGACGCGCGCGCCGATACGGCCGTCGGCGAATTCGATGGCGATCGTCGCCCCGGGCTCGGTTTGCGCGGCGGCCAGCACGGGATGGCCGTCCTGATCACGCACCAGGGCGAAGCCGCGCTGCAGCACCGAGCGGAAGGAGTAGCTTTCCAGGAGCTTGCCCAGTTGTGCGATCCGCTCGGCGCTACGCGACAGCAAATCGCCGCTGTGGCGCTGCAGCCGATCGCCGTATTGCGCCAGCCGGTCGGCGCTGCGTTCGATCTTCTGGCGCGTCTCACTCCTGTAGCGCTCGCCGGCGGCGCGCAGCGCGCGGCTTTCACCGGCAATGAGCTGCTGCTTGACCTCGATCACGCGCCGCGGGCCGGCCAGCAGGCGCTCGCCCGCGATGTCGAGCCGCTGCTGGCGTTCCTCGATCAGCCGCAACGGATCGCCCAAGCCGCGCGCGAGGCCGCTCACCGCGAGCGTCGCTTCGCGCAACAGTCGCGTCATGCAGGCCATGCCGCGCTTGCCGAGATCGAGCGTCTGGCTGAGCAGGTCGGCGCGCACCGGCACCGCCATCTCGGCCGCCGCGGTGGGCGTCGGCGCGCGGCGGTCGGCGGCAAAATCGATCAGCGTGGTGTCGGTCTCGTGGCCGACCGCGGAGATCAGCGGAATCGCCGAAGCGGCGGCGGCACGAACCACCACCTCCTCGTTGAACGCCCACAGATCCTCCAGGCTGCCGCCGCCGCGCGCCACGATCAGCACGTCGGGGCGCGGCACCGGGCCCCGTTCGGGCAGGCGATTGAAGCCCGCGATGGCGGCCGCCACCTCGCCCGCCGCCTTCTCGCCCTGCACTGCGACCGGCCAGACCAGGACACGGCGCGGGAAGCGGTCGGCGAGGCGGTGGAGAATGTCGCGGATCACCGCACCCGAGGGCGATGTCACCACGCCCACCACCTCGGGCAGGAAGGGCAACGGCCGCTTGCGCGCGGCGTCGAACAAGCCCTCCGCCGCGAGCTTCTTGCGGCGGTCCTCAAGGAGCTTCAACAGCGCGCCTTCGCCGGCGAGCTCCAGACGGTCGACGATGATCTGGTAACGCGACGAGCCGGCATAGGTCGTGAGCTTGCCGGTGGCGATCACCTCCAGCCCCTCCTCGATCCGAAGGCCGAGCCGAGGCAACGTGCCCTTCCAGGCCACGCCATCGAGCACGGCGTTTTCGTCCTTCAGCCGGAAATAGCAGTGGCCCGAACGCGGGAACGATGGCTGGCTGATCTCGCCGCGCACGCGCACACGCGGAAACGCCGTCTCGATCTCACGCTTGAGCGCAAACGACAGCTCCGAGACGGTGAACTCGGGAACGTTGCTCGCGGTCTGCTCGGGTGCAGTGGCTTCCATGAAGTGACGCTACACCCGCGCGTCGATGCGGGCGAGCGGCCCCTTCCAGGCGAGCAGGCGCGCGTCGGACGTCGCCAACGTCGCCCCCAGTTGCAACGTGGTCGCGACGATCAGCCGGTCCGCAGGATCGGCGTGCATATCGGCAAGCTCATTCGCCGCGATGCCGATCAAGCCGTCGATTGGCACTTCGCGAACGCCCATGCGCAACACGTCCGCGCGCCAATCGGTGATGGGCCGTGCCAGGCCGAACTTGCCTTTGCGGATCTTGAGCGCGAGTTCCCAAAACGAGACGGCCGAGACGTGAGCAGCCCCTTCCGCGATGGCCTGGTCGATCGAACGCGCAGCGTGGCTTCCCAACGCTTTGTCGCCTTCGAACGCCCAAACCAGGGCGTTGGTATCGAGCACGACGCTCATTCCTTGAGCGCCTCCCAATCCTCGTCGGTCGGCTCGTCGAGATCACCCATGTAAGTGACCGACCCCTTGAGTGCGCCGATGATCGACTTCGGTCGTTCGACAAAGGGCACGATCTCGGCGACGGGCTTGCCGTTCTTGGTCACGATGACGCGCTCATGCTTGGTCGCGACCTCGTCCAGGACGCCCAAAAACTTCGCTTTGCACTCCGAGGCTTTCATGGTCTTTGTCATGATGGAACCTGCTAGATGACCATGGTCAGGACCATGGTCATATTGGCAGAATATGGGGTGATTTCAAGAGGTTGAGACGAATGCGCATCCTGGTCGTGGGTGGCGGAGGCCGCGAGCATTCGCTGTGCTGGGCGATCGCAGCCTCTCCTCTGTGCGCAAAGCTCTACTGCGCCCCGGGCAACGCCGGCATCACCCAGGTAGCCGAATGCATCGACGTGGCGGCCGAGGACATTGCGGGCCAGGTGACACTCGCGCAACGCTTGAAGGCCGACTTCGTGGTCGTGGGGCCCGAAGTACCCCTGGCGATGGGTCTGGCCGACCGACTCGCCGAAGCCGGCATCAAGGTGTTCGGTCCCTCGCAGAAGGCCGCCCAACTCGAAAGCTCCAAGGGCTTCACCAAGGACCTGTGCCAGCGCCACAACATCCCGACCAGCGCCTATCGGCGCTTCACGGACGCCGGCGAGGCCGAAGCCTACATCAAGGCCCAGGGCGCGCCGATCGTGATCAAGGCTGATGGGCTTGCCGCCGGCAAGGGCGTGGTGGTGGCCGAGACGATCGAGCAAGCGATCGCAGCGGCACGCGACATGTTGTCGGGCAACCGCTTCGGCGCTGCCGGCGCTTCGATCGTGGTCGAGGAATTTCTGGTCGGCGAGGAGGCGAGCTTCTTCGCCCTTACCGATGGCGAGCATGCGCTGGCGCTGGTCGGCGCGCAGGACCACAAGCGCGTGTTCGACGGCGACCAGGGCCCCAACACCGGCGGCATGGGCGCCTACTCGCCGGCGCCGGTGTTCGATGCCACCATGCAACAGCGCACCATGGACGAGATCATCCTGCCGACCGTGCGCGCCATGGCCGGAGCCGGCACGCCGTTCAAGGGCGTGCTCTATGCCGGGCTGATGATCACCGCGCAGGGCCCAAAAATCTTCGAATACAACTGCCGCTTCGGCGATCCGGAGTGCCAAGTGCTGATGATGCGGCTGAAGTCCGATATCCTGCCGGCATTGATCGCCGCCGCCGACGGCGGGCTAAAACACTTCGACCTGCGTTGGTCGAACGATACGGCGTTGACGGTGGTGATGGCGGCCAAGGGCTATCCCGACGCCTACCAGAAGGGCAGCGAGATTCGCGGCCTTGCCGCGGCGGCCACGGTCGAGGGCGTGCAGATCTTCCATGCCGGCACGAAATTCGGCGAGGGCGGGCGCGTGCTTGCCAATGGCGGGCGCGTGCTGAACGTCACGGCGATGGCGCCCAACGTCGAGCAGGCGCGCGAGCGCGCCTATCGTGCCGTCGACCTGATAGACTGGCCCGACGGTTTCTGCCGACGCGATATCGCATGGCGGGCAGTCGGGCGGCAGCGATGACAAGCTGCGGCTTCAGCGGCTAGGTTCGAACCATGCCCGATTCACCCGATCTCTCGCAGCGCCTGCTGGCACAGTTGCGCTTTCCCTGCGGCGACGTGCCCGAGCCCGGCACGATCAAGAACGTGGCGCCCGGCATCTACTGGCTGCGCATGCCGCTGCCCTTCCAGCTCAACCACATCAACCTGTGGCTGGTCGAGGAGGCGGACGGCTGGACCATCGTCGACACCGGCATCAACACCGAGGACACGCGCGGCCTGTGGGAGAGAATCTTCGCCAATGCGCTCGCCGGCAAGCCGGTGACGCGGGTGATCGCCACCCATCTGCACCCCGACCATGTCGGCCTGGCGGGCTGGCTGTGCGGCCGCTGGAAGGCGCCGTTGTGGATGACGCTTGGCGAGTACATGAGCGCTATCGCGTCGCGCAACGACTTCATCGAGAACGAGGAGGTGCGCACCGCACACCTCGCGCGCAACGGCGTGCCGGCCGACCGCATCGCGCTGTTCCATCGCCACAAGGGCACCTACGCCAAGGGCGTGACGCCGCTGCCGACCGCCTTCCAGCGCCTGATCCATGCCCATCCCATCACGCTGGGCGGCCACCGTTGGGACGTCATCGTCGGCCGCGGCCACTCGCCCGAGCACGCCTCGCTGTGGTGCCCCGAGCTCAACGTGCTGATCGCCGGCGACCAGGTGCTGCCCAAGATCAGCACCAATGTCGGCATCTGGCCCAACGAGCCCAACGCCGATGCGCTGACCTGGTTCCTCGACGGCTTCTCGCGTTTCCGCCGCCTGCCGGCCAATGCCCTCGTGCTGCCGAGCCACGGCTTTCCGTTCATCGGCCTGCATACACGGCTCGACCAGCTGGTGGCGCATCACGACGCGCGGCTGAACGACATGACAGCGGCGCTGGCGCGCCGCGGCGGCGACGGCGCCACCGGCTGGGACATGGTGCCGGTCCTGTTCCCGCGTCACCTCGACAACAACCAGGTGGTCTTCGCTTTCGGCGAGACGCTGGCGCATCTGCACTGCCTCGAGACCCGCGCCCGCGTCAGACGCGTCATTGTCGACGGCGTGCACCGTTTCGCAGCCCTGGTCGATCCCCACGCCGAGCCGCCGGCCGACGATTCGGATACCGACGTGATGGATGTCGGCACGGCTTAGCGCTGCCAGCGATAGCGGACATCCGGGCTTTTCTCCTCGTTGTCCTGACCGTCCGTGAAGCGGATCGCCTTGAAGCCGTGTCTCTCGTAGAACAGTCGGGCGCGGAGATTGGCCTGGAAGCACCAGAGCTCCAGCGCCTTGACTCCCGATTGCTTGGCCGCCTCCATCAGCAGGCTGTCCGCCCCCATGCCGATGAAGTCGGGATGGACGTAGAGAAAGCGAACCTCCTCGGCATGCAACGCCAGGAAGGCGACGACGGCCGCCCGGCATTCGGCGACCATGACGACGCAGTCGCGTAGGATGACGTTGCGGATGAAGTCACGATTTTCCTCGGCCGTGTGCAACACCGGCAGGAACGTCAGCAATCGGAAGGATGACGTGAACACGTCGGCGATAGCCGCGGCGTCGTTCACCGCTGCCAACCGAGTTGAGAAATCAGCCATTGCGGCATATTGAACGCAGCCCAGATGCGCGTCGACCTTTTCGACTTCGACCTTCCCGACGAGCTGATCGCCCAACGGCCCGTCCAGCCGCGCGACGCCGCGCGACTGCTCGACGTGGCGCCGGACGGCCCGCGCGACCGCACGGTGCGCGATCTGCCTGCACTGCTCCGGCAGGGTGATCTTCTGGTCTGCAACGACACCAAGGTGATCCCGGCGCGCCTCAGGGGCGTGCGACGCGGCACCGCGGAACGGCAGGACGTCGCGATAGAGGCGCTGTTGATCCGCGATCTCGATGATGGTCGCTGGCTTGCCTTCGCGCGTCCGACCAAGCGGCTGAAGCCGGGTGATCGCTTGGACTTTGGCGATCTTGCCGCGACGGTCGAGGCCAAGAACGACGATGGCGCGATCACGCTCACCTTCGGCACGGCGGGATCGGTCTTTCTCGACCATCTCGAGAGAAGCGGCACCGTGCCGTTGCCGCCGTACATCCGCAGCGGCACGGCCGACGCCCGCGACCGCACCGACTATCAGACGATGTTTGCGCGCCGCGACGGCTCGGTCGCCGCGCCGACCGCGGGCCTGCACTTCACCCCGGCACTGATGACGGCGCTGGCCGGCGCCGGCGTCGCCACGGCGAGCGTCACCCTGCATGTCGGCGCCGGCACCTTCCAGCCGGTGCGCGTCGACGACACCGACGCCCACACCATGCATGCCGAATGGGGTGAGATCCCCGGGCCGACCGCCCGCGCCATCGCCGACACGCGCGCCCGCGGCGGCCGCGTCATCTCGATCGGCACGACGGCGCTTCGGCTATTGGAAACCGTGGCGCGCGACCGCGGCGGCATCGTGACGACCTGGGCGGGCGAGACCGACATCTTCATCACCCCGGGCTTTCGCTTCCGTGCCGTCGATCTGCTTCTCACCAACTTCCACCTGCCGCGCTCGACGCTGTTCATGCTGGTCGCGGCCTTTGCCGGACTGGAACGCATGAAGGCTGCCTATGCGCACGCCGTGCGCGAGCGATACCGCTTCTATTCCTACGGCGATTGTTGTTTGTTGCGGCGATGAGCCTTTCCTTCGACCTTTTGGCGAGCAACGGCGCGGCGCGGCGCGGCCGCATCACCGCCGCGCACGGCACGATCGAGACGCCGGCCTTCATGCCGCTCGGCACGGCCGGCACGATCAAGGCGATGCTGCCGCAGTCGGTCGCCGAGACCGGGGCGGAGATCGTGCTCGGCAACACCTTCCACCTGATGCTGCGGCCCGGAGCGGAGCGCGTGGCGGCGCTGGGCGGCCTGCATACCTTCATGAACTGGCGACGGCCGATCCTGACCGATTCCGGCGGCTTCCAGGTGATGTCGCTGAAGGATCTGCGCAAGCTCGATGCCGACGGCGTCACTTTCCGCTCGCCGTTCGACGGCTCGGAGCATCGGCTGACGCCCGAACGGTCGATCGAGATCCAGCGTCTGCTCGATGCCGACATCACCATGTCGTTCGACGAGTGCACCAGCTGGCCGGTCGAGCGCGCGGCCGCCACCGCTTCGATGCGACTCTCGATGACATGGGCCGCCCGCGGCCGGCGCGCCTTCACTGAGCGGCCGGGCTACGGTCTGTTCGGCATCGTCCAGGGCAGTGTCTATCCCGAGCTGCGGGCGGAGAGCGTCCAGGCCCTGACGCGGATCGGCTTCGACGGCTACGCCGTGGGCGGCCTCGCCGTTGGCGAGGGTCAGGCGGCGATGTTCGGTGTCCTCGACGTGACCGTGCCGATGCTGCCGCGCGAGCGGCCGCGCTACCTGATGGGCGTCGGTCGACCGGCCGATATCGTCGGCGCCGTGCGACGCGGTATCGACATGTTCGACTGCGTGCTGCCGACGCGCGGTGGGCGGACGGCCCAGGCCTTTACCCGCCGCGGCGAGCTCAACCTGCGCAACGCTCGACACCGCGACGACCCTCGGCCGATCGACGAGCGGTGCGCCTGCCCCGCCTGCCGTCACCACAGCCGCGCCTATCTCCACCACCTGATCCGCGCCGAGGAGATTCTCGCCGCCATGCTGCTGACGTGGCACAATCTGCACTACTATCAGGACCTCATGCGCGGCCTGCGCGGCGCCATCGAGGCCGGCTCGCTCGATCACTGGATTGCCACGTTCGAGGAGGAGCAAAGTCGGGGAGATATACCGCCATTGTGACGGAGCGTGCGTGATGCCGAACGAGGCGCTGATCGTGGTCGACGTGCAGAACGACTTTTGCGAGGGCGGCGCGCTCGCCGTTCCCGGCGCCCATGCAATCGTGCCCCTGGTCAACCGCCTGATCGCCCGCCACGACCACGTCGTGCTGACACAGGACTGGCATCCGCCCGGCCACGCCTCGTTCGCCAGTGCATGGTCCGGTGGCGAGCCCTTCGCGACCGTGCAGTTCCCATACGGGCCGCAGACCCTGTGGCCCGATCACTGCGTCCAGGGCACGCCGGGTGCTGAGTTCCATCGCGACCTCGACATCACCAAAGCGCAGATGATCGTGCGTAAGGGATTCCACACCGGCATCGATTCCTACTCGGCGTTCCGCGAGAACGACCGCATGACGCGTACCGGGCTGGACGGCTACCTGAAAGCGCGCGGCTTCACCCGGCTGGTCATCTGCGGCCTGGCACTCGACTTCTGTGTGGCATGGTCGGCGATCGACGCCCGCCAAGCCGGCTTCGACGTCGCCGTCGTCCAGGAAGCGACCGCCGCCATTGATCTCGACGGCAGCAAACGGCGCATGCTGACCGAGATGCGACAGGCCGGAATCAACCTCAACGCAACAGCGTAGGCTTCAGACGCGCTCGAGGGCGAGCGCGATGCCCTGGCCGACGCCGATGCACATTGTGCAGAGCGCGCGCTTGCCGCCGGTCGCCTCGAGCTGGTTGAGCGCGGTGATCATCAGGCGGCCGCCCGAAGCGCCGAGCGGGTGACCGAGCGCGATCGCCCCGCCGTTGGGGTTCACATGCTCGGCATCGTCGGGCAGGCCGAGCTGGCGCAGCACCGCCAACGCTTGGGCGGCAAATGCCTCGTTCAGCTCGATCACGTCGAAATCACGGATCGTCATGCCGAGCCTGGCGAGGAGCTTCTGCGTCGCCGGCACCGGGCCGATGCCCATGACACGGGGCGGCACGCCGGCCGACACGGCGGCCAGGATTCGCGCCCGCGGCGTGAGCCCATTGGCCTTGGCGGCGGCTTCCGAGGCCACGATCATGGCGCAAGCGCCGTCGTTCAGGCCCGAGGAGTTGCCCGCCGTCACCGAGCCGCCCTCGCGGAAGGCCGCCGCCAGCTTGGCCAAGGTCTCCATCGTGGTATCGCCGCGCGGATGCTCGTCCTTGTCGACGATCGCCTCGTTCTTGCCCTTCTTGACGCCGACCGCGACGATCTCCTTGGTGAAAAAACCGCGGTCTTGCGCCGCCTTGCAGCGTCGTTGGCTACGATAGGCGAAAGCATCCTGGTCGGTGCGGCTGATCTGGTGCTCGGTGGCGACGTTCTCGGCGGTCTGGCCCATCGGGTCGATGCCATAAGCCGCCTTCATCTTGGGATTGACGAAGCGCCAGCCCAGCACCGTGTCCTCGAGCTTCATGCCGCGATCGAACGGACCCTCGGGCTTGCCCATGACATAGGGCGAGCGTGTCATGCCCTCGACGCCGCCGGCGATCATCATGTCGGCCTCGCCGAGCTTCACGGCGCGCGCCGCATGGCCTGCCGCCTCGAGGCCCGAGCCGCACAGCCGATTGACCGTGGCGCCCGCCACCTCGACCGGCAGGCCGGCCAGCAGGCCCGCCATGCGCGCCACGTTGCGGTTGTCCTCGCCCGCCTGGTTGACGCAGCCGTAGATCACGTCGTCGACGGCGCCCCAGTCGACATTGGCGTTGCGCTGTATCAGCGCTTTGATGGGATGAGCGGCCAAGTCGTCGACACGCAGGGCCGCGAGCCCGCCATTGTAGCGGCCCACGGGCGTGCGAATGGCGTCGCAGATGAAGGCTTCGGACATCCTGGCTACTCCCCACACGTTACGCCGCCCGGTTAGCATCGCGCCAATCGGCTCGCCAGTGCCTTGCCGCTCATAGCAGCCTTCCGCGAAGTCATGGACGCCGAACCCCGGGCACCGAAACAGGCTTGACGGCATTACCGGTTAGACGGACTGTCGGCTCATGGCGGCCCAAGCCTTCGCTCTGTTCGAAACGCCGATCGGCGCCTGCGGCATCGCCTGGAACGCAACCGGCGTGGCCGGTCTGCAACTTCCGGCGGCCAACGCCGATCGGACGCGATCGCGCCTGCGCGAGCGCTGGCCCGGCACCATCGAGACCGTCCCGCCGCCCGGCGTACAGCGCGCCATCGATCGCGTGCGCGCCCTGCTCGAGGGCCAGCCGATCGACCTCACCGACATCCCGGTCGACCTGCAAGGAGCGCCCGAGTTCCACCGCCGGGTCTACGAGGTGGCGCGCACCATCCCGCCTGGCCGGACGATGACCTATGGCGAGATCGCCAAGCGCCTGGGCGCGCCGCACGAATCGCGCGAGGTCGGACAGGCACTCGGTCGCAATCCGATCGCCATCATCGTGCCCTGCCATCGCGTGCTGGGCGCCGACGGCAAGATGGGCGGCTTCTCGGCGTCCGGCGGGGTTGCGACCAAG
>VGCQ01000116.1 GCA_016870055.1 Alphaproteobacteria bacterium
CCGCTTAACATCAATCAACAGAGCCACTGGAGCCTCTCTTCCAAATAGGCCTGATCTGTCTCAAATGTTCTGACGACGGACACGCAACTCTTTCATCCGTTATGTGCATGCGCAAGTAGTTTCGAAAGATAGAGCCTTATCAAAATCCCACATCATCGGCCTTACAGCCGGAGAACCACTTGCATTTACACACTATTGGGCAAGCGAGCGGCCTGCTCCACCAGCAGCACCCCACGTCAGATCGACCGTCAGGCCAGACCTCATGGCATAGATGTCCGGCGACAAGGCGAAAGCAGCGCCCCGCCAGTCGCCCTCTGCCCTGTCCAATCTCCGGCGATTTGCCCGGGCAAGGTCGTGGAACAGGCGCAAGGCTGCGCGATCGTCCATGTCCGCGGTATCGACTCCAAGATGACGAACAAGAAGCCGGCCCCGCAGGTCGCGTGCTACGGCAGGATCCCAAATCGACGCGTTCATCTCGGTATGCCCGGCCAGCGAAAAAGGATGCAGGTTACACGAGCCCACTGTCGCCCAGACGTCGTCGATCAGCATCATCTTGGCGTGGACATAGGCCGCACGACGCCGACCCGCCGGCTGCTCGGTGATTCCTGCCAGAGTGAAGTTTTCATGGCCGGCGAGCGTCTCGATGCCCCAGAATCGCGAGGCCTCCCGCGGATCGTGGCGCGCGTCATAGACGTAGTCCTCCGGGATCGCCGGCACGAGCATGACGACATCGACGCCGCGTTCGACGGCGGCCACCAGATGACGGGCGACCTCGTGATCCGGTACGGCTTGGTTCTGGAGAAAGATGGTGCGCCTCGCGGCGTCGATGGCGCGCTGGTACTGCTCCAGGATCGATCGCTCGACGCGCGGTGCCGGGTAGCGGCGCGGATCGAGCATGCGCTGGATCTGCACCGTACTGGCGCCGCGCGGCCGCGATGGACGATCCGCGTACGCCAACTCGTCGCTGGCGTCGCACGCCCAGTTGCCGTCCGGTGCATGACGCTCGCTCGCTTCGTTCCAGCGCTCGACGAAGTTGTGGCGCACGTCCGTCGCGGCCGGTCCAGCGATCTCCAGATAGACGTCGTGCAAGGTGAGCGCCATGCCGGTCAGGTTCATGCCGCCGACAAAAGCCACCTCTGACGGACGGCCGGCATCGAGCACCCAGCTCTTTTGGTGCTGGCAGAAGGGGCCCGACGCCTTGTCCCAGCGGATCTTGAAGCGTGAGCCTCGACGGGCAAGCAGTTCGCGGTGTTCGGACGAACCACTGAAGATGCGATGGCTCGGCCGTGTCTCCGGATTCTGGCGCCACACCAGCAGGCGGACATCGAGCCCCCGCGCTACGGCGTCATCGAGCACGTCGAACAGAGAACCCAATCCGTCGGGGAAGCGGAAATCATCCGAGTAGAAGGCAACCGTCAGCCAAACACTGTGCCGCGCCTCGCCGATCGCCTCGCCGATGCGTCGGGCGATCTGCTCGCCATCGATCAACGAATAGACAAGGTTGCCGATGCGGGCGGGATAGCGGCCTGATGCAGCATGCGGAATGTAGCTCGCCGTCATGAACCCGGAGACGCTGGCACGAGCAAGGCCTTCTCGGCCTTCAACTTATCGATCTCATCCGCGCTCATGCCGGCTTCGCGCAGCACGTCCTCGCCATCCTCGCCGATGCGTGGCGCATGGCGGCGAAACTCTACTTTGGTCTTCTCGAAATCCAGCGGACTAGCGAAAGTCGTGATTGGTCCTTCGCTCGGGTGATCGCGCTCGGTGAAGAATCTAGTCGCCCTGAGATGCGGATCGTCGAACAGCTCCTCCAAGGTGCGCACCGGCATGGCCGGGATGTCGGCCTTGTCGAACATCTCCAGCCACTCTTCGGTCGGTCGATGCTCGAGCAGCGAGGCCAGCACCTGATAGAGCTCGCTGAAATGTTTGGCGCGCTCGTTGCGATCGACAAAGCGCTTTTCGTTGCACAAGTCGGGACGGCCAGCGAGCTCGAAGAAGGTCAGCCAATGCGCGTCGGTGTAGGGCAACGCGCAGATGTAGCCGTCCTTTGTCTTAAACGGATGGCGGAACTTGTTGATGATGCGGTCATAGCCCATGGCCCCGCGCTCGGGCGTCCAGGTGGCGCCGAACAGATGCTCGGTCAGCCAGAACGATGCCAAGGTCTCGAGCATCGGCACCTCGATCATCTGGCCCTCGCCGGTACGCTGGCGATGATAGAGCGCGCCCAGCACCGCGATACAGAGATGCAAGCCGGTAGTCTTGTCGGCGATCAGGCTCGGCATGAACCGCGGCGGCAGACCGTCGACCCGCGACTGCAGCGACGCCGCGCCGCTCGCGCCCTGCACAAGATCGTCGAAGGCGGGCTTGTGGCCGTACGGCCCGCGACGGGCATAGCCCAGCGAGTAGGCGTAGATGATGGAGGCGTTGATCTTCTTCAGCTCGTCGTAGCCCAGCCCCAACCGTTCGATCGCCTGCGGTCGGCTGTTGTGAATGAAAAGATCGGCCTTCCTGATCAGCTCCTTCAGCACCGCGCAGGCGGCGGGCTTCTTGAGGTCGAGGCAGATCGAGCGCTTGTTGCGGTTGGCCGCCATGTAGATCGGCCCCATGCTTTTGTCACGCCCCATCGAGCCGCCCGACACCCGAAGCAGGTCGCCTTCCGGCGGCTCGACCTTGACGACGTCGGCGCCCATGTCGGCCAGATGCTGCGTGGCGAACGGCCCCAACAGCACGGCCGTCAGATCGATCACGCGCACGCCCGCCAGCGGTCCCGGCATTTCCACTCCCCAGTCTCGTTGTTCGACAGTGCAGAATTGCAGGCCGTGGCGGCGAATGAAATGCCTGACCTGCATGCCGTCAATGCATGACCGTCCGATGCCGTGGACTCAATTGGCCTGCAGCCGCACGCCGTCGGCGTTGCGCACATGGTCGTAGTTCTGGTTTTGATACCAGGTCATGAAGGCGGTATAGGTCGTCGGCTCGTACTTGGGTGGATGCCGGGCATCGGTGCAAGATGGCAGGCACACCATCTCGTGGTCGATGGTGCAGTCGAAGAAGAACGGAATGGCATAGCGCTCGCCGCCCGAACGATTGACGACGCGATGCGGCGTGGCGCGAAACCGGCCGTTGCTCCAGCGATTGAGGAGCTGGCCGCTATTGACCAGAAAGGCATCGTCGATCGCCGGTGCATCGATCCAGCGGCCCAATGCCGCACGCAGCGAGAGGCCCGGCACCTTGTTCTGCGCCAACAGCGTCATGAACGACGTGTCGGCATGCGGCGCCAAGCCATACTCGCCGTCACCCAAGACCGGCGTGTGCGGGTAGTGCGACATGCGCAACGTGTACTGTGGTTCGCCGAAGGCCGGCGCGAAGTGGTCCGCCCGCAGGTCGAGCGCAACGGCGTAGATCGGGAGAACCGACAGCGCCAACCGCTCCATCGCATCGCAGTAGGCGACGATCGCCTCGCGAAAGCCCGGCAAGCCGACGGGCCACTGGTTGGCGCCGCGGAAGCGCTTGTTGGCGAGCACGTCCGGATGATCGGCCGGCAAGTCCCGCTTGACGAAAAACGCCTCGTTTATATTGGGCTTGTTGTCGGTGCTGACGTCGGAATGGCGCGTCGTAGCGGCTTTCATCGCCAGATAGCCGATATTGTGCTGGTTGATCTTGAGCCGGAGCTTGTCCTCGAGTGGTTGGGCGTGAAAACGGACGGCTTCGGCGAACACGCGGTCGACCACGGGCTGTGGCACGCCGTGCCCGGTCATGAACCAGAAACCGACATCCTCGTAGGCATGACGCAATGCACTCGCGCAGCGCGAAAGTGCGGCGGCATCACCGGCGATCGCCCCTGACACGTCGATGATCGGAATTTCCTCGCTGCCTGTGGCAGACATCAGGTGCTCTCCTGGAAGATGGCAGCCATTTCGCAAAAAGGATCGGCTGTCGGTACGAGTGTCGAAGCCTAAGGCAGCGCGACCGCGGCATGCAAGCCGCGCCCCTGGAGCCAGCCGCACGGGCCTTGCCGGCCAGTATAGGCGGGCCCACAATCCCCTTGGGGAAGGAAGAGGCGGGCTCGGTCCATGCAGCTTTCAGCAAACCGGGTGATCGGCGCTGAGATCACGCGACTCGATGTCCACGCGCTGGACGACGACGCCTTCGCAAGCCTCGATCAAGCCTTGTTGCGCCACCAAATGCTGGCGATTCGCGAGCAGCGGCTCACGCCCGACCAGTTCATCGCCTTCGCCCGACGATTCGGGCCGATCGACCTGCATGTGCTCGATCGCTACTGGATGCCGGGCCATCCCGAGATTTACGTCATCTCCAACATCGTCGAAGGCGGCCGGCCGCTCGGCAATCCGCGAGAAGGCTTCGGCTGGCACACCGACCTCAACTACTTCGCCAACCCGACGGCTGTGACCCTGCTCTACGCCATCGAGGTGCCACCCGAGGGTGGCGAAACGCTATTCGCCGACACCGCCCGTTCGTTTGCCGCCCTGCCGGCATCACGCCAAGCGGAGCTGCGCGGGTTGCGGGCCTGCCATAGCTACCGCATGCTGCACGAGTCGCGACCTTGGTTGCCACCGATGACGCCCGAGCAGATCGCGCGGACTCCGGACATTCACCACCCGGTCGTGCGACGCCACCCGCGCTGTGCGCGCGAGGGTCTGTACCTCTGCGATTGGAGCAACACGCGGCTCGAACTCGCTGACGAGACCGAGGCCAGGCGCCTTCAGGAGGAGCTTTTGGCCCATATGGTCCGCGGGGAGTTCGTCGAGGCTCACCGCTGGCGGGCCGGCGACCTCGTGCTGTGGGACAACCGCACACTGATCCATACCGCGACAGAATATGACCGAGAACGTCATCGTCGCCTCGTCTGGCGCACCTCGGTGCGCGGGGAGGTGCCGATTGCCGCCCATTGACCGTTCGTCCGAGGAGTTGTCGTATCGCGTTCAAGTCGCACGTTCCAAACACAAAATCGACCAAGGGAAGAAACGCATGACTCGTTTTACCAGATTGGCTCTTGCCGGCGCGCTCGCGCTCGGCCTCGCTGCTCCCGTGCCTTCAAGCGCCCAGGCGGACAAGAACGTCCTGGTGTGGGGCGACACCTTGCCGGCCGGCCTCGATCCGCACGCCATCTTCGACGTACCGATGCAGTTCATCCTGCTCAACATGTACGACACGCTGTACCGCTACAGTGGCAACCCGCCCGTGCTGCAGCCGTGGCTGGCTTCCGGCCACAATGTGAGCGAGGACGGCCTCACCTGGACTTTCAAGCTGGTGCCGGGCGTGAAGTTTCACGACGGCAGCCCGATGACTGCCTCGGATGTGGTCTACAGCTTCCGCCGGCTGCTCGGCATGAAGCGCGGCCCGGCCGGCGCCTTCCTGCCGGTGCTGAAGCCCGAGAACGTCACGGCTCCAGACGCCGAGACCGTGCGCTTCGTGCTCGACAAGCCCTATGCGCCGTTCTTGGCGGCGATCCCGTTGGTGGCGATCGTCAGCCAGAAGCAGCTCGAAGCCAACGTCAAGGACAACGATTTCGGCTCGGCATGGCTGTCAGCCAATGGCGCCGGCAGCGGAGCCTACCGCCTCGACCCGGCTTCCTATCGCCCGCGCGAAGCCCTCGATCTGATCCGCAACAAGGACCATTTCAAAGGCTGGTCCGACAATCCCAAGCCGATCGACCTCGTCCGCTCGCGTCCCGTGGCTGAGACCTCGACGCGCGTGCTGGCCTTGATGCGTGGCGAGATCGACGCTACCGACTCCTACCTGCCGACCGACCAGGTCGAGCGGGTCGAGAAAAACGCGCGCACGCGCGTGGCGCGCGACGAGTCGATGCGCATTTTCATCATTCGCATGAACAACAAGAAGCCGCCGTTCGACAACGCCAATGCGCGCAAGTGCTTCGCCCAGGCGTTCAACTATGAAGGCTTCAACCAGGTGATCCTGAAGGGTTACGTCGATCGCAACCCCGGGCCCAATCCGCGCAACCTGTGGGGCAACCCGCCGAACCTCGCCGGCTACAAGTACGATCTGGCGGCGGCCAAGGCGTCCTGCGACAAAGCCAAGGCCGAGGGCGCCAAGCTCGATCGTGAGCTTGAAATCCACATCCAAAGCGAGCTCGAGCAAACCTCGCAGGCGGCGCAGATGTTCCAGGCCGACCTGCAGAAGGTCGGCATCAAGATGAAAATCGTGCCCAGCACCTGGGCGCAGATCACGTCGGCGACGGGTAAGCCCGAGACCTCACCTGACCTCTGGATCCACTGGGTCAGCACCTACTTCGTCGACCCCGAGAACTGGATCGGCCAGATGTATGACAGCCAGTTCTTCGGTACCTGGAAGGCCTCGTCGTACTACTCCAACTCCGCTGTCGACGAGCTGCTGCGCAAGGCTCGCTCGACCAGCACCCAAGCGGAACGCGACAAGCTCTACCAGGACGCGACCACGCGCGTGGTCGCCGATTCGCCCGACATCTGGGTCTACAACACCATCCAGCTGCGCGGCCTCAACAAGCGTGTCCAGGGTTACAAGTTCAGCCCGGTCGGCGGCGGCGGCGATCTACGCTGGATGTCGCTGTCAGAGTGATGGACGTGGGCGCGCTCACCCACTCATATACCTCTCCCCCGCAAGGGGGAGGGGCTAGGTGAGAGGGTCGGCGAGAGCTGTGCGTAGCCCCCTCACCCAACCTCTCCCTGTCGCCGGGGCGAGGAGCATGATGTGCTGCTGTTCCTGATCCGCCGCCTGTTGCTGGCGATCCCAGCGCTGTTCGGCCTGATGGTGCTGACCTTCGTGCTGGTGCGCGTCGTGCCGGCCGATCCGGCGGCGACGCTCGCCGGCGAAACGGCGAGCCGCCAGCAGATCGAGGAGATCCGCAAGAAATACGGCTTCGACCGGCCGCTTTACGAGCAGTTCGGTATCTATGTCGGCCAGGTCGTCTCGGGCGACCTCGGCAACTCGGTGTTCTCCAATCGTCCAGTGGCGGCCGATGTACGACGCACGCTGCCCGCCACGATCGAGCTGATCTTCTCGGCCTTGCTGCTCGCCACGCTGCTCGGCATCCCGCTCGGCACCCTGGCCGCGGTCCGGCACAATGGCGTGCTCGATCACACCGTCCGCATCGCCACGGTCGGTGGGCTGGCGGTCGCCTCGTTCTGGTTCGCGATCATGCTGCAGCTCCTGTTCTCGATGGAGCTGGAGTGGCTGCCGCTGCGCGGCCGCATCGGCGTCAATATCGGCGCGCCGGCCAACGTCACCGGCTTCTTCCTGATCGACTCGTTGCTAGCCGGCCGGTGGGACCAGTTCGTCAGCAGCCTGAGACACATCGCCTTGCCAGCGATCACGCTGGCGGTGCCGGCGCTCGCCACCATCGCTCGCTTTGCCCGCGCCGGCGTTCTCGACACATTGCAGCGCGATTTCGTGCAGTATGAGACGGCGGTCGGCTATCCGCACCGTCGCATCGTCTGGATCTACGTGTTGCGCAACTCGGTGATCGCTGCCGTCACCCAGATCGGATTGCTGTTCGGCGCGTTGGTGTCGAGCGCCGTCGCAGTCGAGGCGATTTTCGACTGGCCGGGCCTTGGCAGCTACGCCGTGCAGGCCATTCTCGCCAGCGATTACAAAGCCGTTCTGGCGGTGACCTTGGTGGTGGGTGTGATCTACGCCCTGATCAACATCCTGGTCGACTTGGTGCACGGCCTGCTCGACCCCCGCGTCGCCGAGCAGCTATGAAACTGGTGGTGCTGAAGTTCCTGCGCGACCTGCCGGCCGTCCTGGGGCTCGGCATCGTGCTGTTCGGCCTGTTCGTGGCGGTGTTCGCCAACCAGCTTGCGCCGCATCCCGATGCGGCGTTCCAGTCCAACCTCCTGCAGCGCTTCAAGCCGCCGTCGGCCGAGTTCTGGTTCGGCACCGACAATCTCGGCCGCGACATCTTCAGCCGCGTCGTGCTCGGCACGCGCAGTGCTTTCATCATCGCCTTCACGGTGGTCGGCTCAGCCATGCTGATCGGCGTGCCGCTCGGCCTGTTCGCCGGCTATCTCGGCGGCTGGCGCACCGAGCTGATCATGCGGCTGACCGACGTGGTTCTGGCGGTGCCGCAGCTCATCCTGGCGCTCGCCCTGGCCCAGCTCATGAAGCCCGGCCTCGACACTGCCATGCTGGCGCTCACCCTGACCTACTGGCCCTTCTTCACCCGCACCGTCTATGCTGAGACGCGGCGGCTCAAGAGTTCGTTGTTCGTCGAGGCTCTGCAGGGCGTCGGGGCCTCGACCACGCGCATTCTGTTCCTGCATATCCTGCCGAACGCCGCCTCACCGATCATCGTGCGTGCCACCATCGGCATGGGCTTCACCATCCTGACTGCAGCTGTCCTCGGCTTTCTGGGGGTCGGCGCTACGCCGCCCGACCCGGACTGGGGCCTGGCGATCGCCGAAAGCCGCAAGTTCCTGCCCGAGACTTGGTGGTTCGCGACATTTCCTGGCCTCGCCATCCTGGTCGCCGTTCTCGGCTTCAACCTGTTGGGTGACGGGCTGCGCGATTTGTTCGATCCGCGCCTACGGCGGTCGCGATGAGCGAGCCGCTGCTCAAGGTATCGAACCTCGCCGTGTCGATTCGCGGCGACGAAGGGGTCGCGCGCGTGCTCGACCGTGTCGACCTCGAAATCCCACGCGGCCGCATCGTTGGTGTGGTGGGCGAATCGGGCTGCGGAAAGTCGACTCTGATCAAGGCGATCCTGGGCGTCCTGCCGCCGCGTGCCGAGATCGAGGCCGGGGAGATTCTATTCGAAGGCCGCGACCTCGCCCATGCGTCGCCTCAGGTCCTGGCGCGCGAGGTTCGCGGCAGCGCCATCGGCTTCATCCCGCAAGATCCTCTGCTGGCGCTCAACCCGGTATTCCGCGTCGGCACCCAGATGCTGGAGACCATGCGCTGGCACGCGCCACCGCAATGGAAAGGCCGTCATCGCGAGCGGCTGGTCGAGCTCCTCGGCGCTGTGCAGGTGCCCGATCCCGAGAAGGCCCTGGACCGCTACCCGCACGAATTCTCGGGTGGCCAGCGCCAACGCCTCCTGATCGCCGCCGCTCTGTCTTGCCAGCCGCGACTGCTGATCGCTGACGAGCCGACCACGGCACTCGATGTCACCACCCAGCAGCAGGTGCTGAAGCTCTTGCGTGACCTGGTTGCCGAATTCGGACTCTCGATGCTGTTCGTGACGCACGATTTCGGCGTCGTCGCCCAACTTTGCGACGACGTGAGCGTGATCTATGCCGGCCAGACGGTGGAGGCGGCGCCGACGCGACGGCTGATCGACGAAGCCGCCCACCCCTACGCCCGCATGCTGCTCGCCTGCCATCCCGACCGCGCCACCGAGCTTGGCGGCATTCCGGGCAGCGTGCCGAGCCCATACGTGCCGCCGACCGGCTGCCGTTTCCATCCGCGCTGTCCGATCGCCGTGGCGGAGTGCACCAGCAGACGCCCGGACCTGCAGCGGCCATCGGGTGATCACAGCATCGCCTGTCCACGCCATCACCTCACGCTGCCGGAGGCGGCAGCATGACGGCGGCGTACGACGCAAATGGCGCTATCTTGCAAGTGCGCGGGCTGGTGACCGTGCTGGGTCGGCAACGGCCACTGGTCGGCCGCCGCTCGGCGGGCGTACGCGCCGTCGATGGCGTCGACCTCGATATCGCACCTGGCGAGATCCTGGGCTTGGTCGGCGAAAGCGGCTGCGGCAAGTCGACCTTGGCGCGCACCTTGCTCGGCGTGCAGCGCGAGAGCGAAGGCAACATCGTGCTCGACGGCCGATCCGTCGGTGGACTCGATCCCGGCGAGGCGCGGCGCACGCGCGGCGACATCCAATACGTCCACCAGGACCCCGGCGCCGCGCTCGATCCATGGTGGTCGATCGGCCGATCGCTGGAGGAAGGGTTGGCGATCCGTGGCAATCGCTCACCGGCAGACCGCGAGGCCCGAGTACGCCGTGCATTGTCCGAGGTCGGGCTCGATCCGGCGACGGCCGGCCGTTATCCTCACGAACTGTCGGGTGGGCAGCTTCGCCGCGTCGGCATCGCGCGCATCCTGGTGCTGGAGCCGCGCCTGGTCATCCTCGACGAACCGACGGCAGGCCTCGATCTTTCCGTGCAGGCCACGGTCTTGCGTCTGCTGCGCGACCTGCGAGCGCGGCTGGGCCTGACCTATCTTTTCATCAGTCACGATCTTTCCGTCGTGCGCCGCCTGTGCGACCGCATCGCCATCATGTATCTCGGCCGTATCGTCGAGACCGCCGCCACCGATCTGGCCTTCAGCGCCCCACGCCATCCCTACACGCGGGCCCTGCTCGCCGCCTCGCCACGGCTCGACAGTGAGCTGGTGCAACGCGTTCCAGTGATGGGCGAGCCGCCCAAACCCGGTGCCATTCCGCCCGGCTGTGCCTTCCACCCGCGCTGCCGCTATGCCGAACCGCACTGCGCGCGCAGCCGACCGGTACTCGAGTCTGCCGAGAGCAGCCATCTGGTAAGCTGCCTGCGCTGGCGTGACCTTCCTGCCGAACCGACTGCGAGTGCGACATGAACGACCTCAGTCCCCTCCCCATAGCGACGGCCTGCGATCCCGTGACTCTCGAGATCGTGCGCGGTGCACTACGCGCCACGCAGAGTGAGATGGAGGCGCTGATCGAGCGCACGGCCATGTCTCCGTTCATTCGCGAGAAGAAAGATTTCTTCGCCGCCCTGTTTGACGGCCATGGCAAGCTGGTGGTCGGCAGCAACATGCCGGCCTTCGGCGACATTCTGGCACCGATCCTGGAACACTACCCACTCGGCGAGATGAAAGTCGGCGACCTCTACTGGTACAACGACTGCTACCTCTCGAAGGGCGCCGTCTCGCACACGCCCGATCAAGTGTTCGTGGCGCCGATCTTCGCCGAGGGCGAGCTGGTGGCGTTCGCCCATTCCTGGGCGCACTTCAACGATGTCGGTGGCTTGCGGCCCGGTTCGCTGTCGCCGGACTGCGTCGACATCTTCCAGGAAGGCATCATGGTGCCGCCGGTCCGGCTGGCGCGGGACGGCCAATTCAACGAAGAGGCGTTGCGCATCTTCTACCGCAACTCGCGCTTCCCGGCGATGATCCAGGGCGACACACGCGCCGCCGTTGCCGCCGTGCGGCTGGGTGAGAAGCGGCTCGGCGAGCTGTTTGTGCGATTCGGCAAGGCCCGTATGCTCGATGCCTTCCGTCAGCTCATCGACCGCACCGAGCGGGCAATGCGCGAGCGGCTGCGAGCGCTGGCGCCGACTGGCGAGTACCGCTTCACGGACATGATCGATTCCGACGGCCAGGGCAACGGACCGATCCGTCTGCGCTATCGGCTTTCCGTCACGCCTGACCGCATCGCGCTCGACTGCAGCGAAAGCGACGATCAGACGCCCGGTCCCGTCAACTTCCTGATGGCACCACAAGTGCCGAGCACGGTGTTCGGCCTCTATCTGCTGGGTGGCGATCCCGAGAATCTGATGAATGACGGCACCGTGCGGGTGATCGACGAAGTGACGCTGCGGCCGGGCTCGATCTTGCAGCCGAAATTCCCCGCACCACTCGGGCTGCGCGGTGTGACGCTGATGCGCAACGTCGCGGCATGCCTTGGCCTGATCAACGTCGCGACCGGCGGCAAGGCGCCGGCGGCGCATGCCGCCTATGTGATCTGGTACCTGCGCGGCCAGAAAGACGACGGCAACCTGTTCCTGATGTCCGACGGTATCGGCGTCGGCTACGGCGCCCGGCCGACTGCGGACGGCATCGACGCGGTCTACCTCGTCGCCCAGGAGAACTATCCGGCCGAATTTCTCGACTCCGTCTATCCGGTGCGGTTGCGCCGCTACGCCATCAATCCCGACACTGGCGGGCCGGGCCGCTGGCGTGGCGGCTGCGGCATTATCCGCGAGGTCGAGGTGCTGGCGCCCGAGGCCGTCGTCTCGGTGCGACTGGACGGTGTGAAGAATCCGCCGTGGGGTGTGGCCGGTGGCAAGAGCGGCGGACCAGGTCGGGTGGTGATCAATCCTGGCCGGTCAGACGAGCGCCTCATCCCGCCGATCAGCGACGGCACCGTGGTGCGACGCGGCGACGTGATCCGTCTCGAGACCGGCGGCGGTGGCGGCTGGGGCCATCCGTTCGATCGCGAGCCGGAGCGGGTTCTGGAAGATGTGCAGGGCGGCTTCGTGACGCGCGCTGCCGCGCAGCACGAATATGGCGTGATTATCGACGTGGACGCGACGACGATCGATCGCAGCGCGACCGATGCCTGCCGTCGAAAGCGGCCGGTGTCTGCCATGTTCCACCGCACCCAGTACGCGGATGTCCTGACATGACCGTCC
>VGCQ01000117.1 GCA_016870055.1 Alphaproteobacteria bacterium
TAGGCCGCCGGGCCCGGCCGCGCGCCGGCGCCCTGCGGGCCGACATGCAGCAGGCCGGCATCGTCGACCCAGGCGATGGCGCCGCCGCCGGCGCCGACGGTGTGGATCTCGACCGACGGCGTGGTGAGGTGATAGCCGTCGATCACCAGCTCGTCGGTCACCGGCACGTCGCCCCGCGCCATCACCATGACGTCGCAGCTCGTGCCGCCGATCTCCATCGAGATCAGGTTCGGTGATCCGGCGGGTGCGGCGCAGCCTTTCAATGCACCGACGCCGGCAGCGGGACCGGACAGCACCAGCATCACCGGCCGGCGGGCCACCTGATCGACCGACACCGCACCACCGTTGCTTTGCAGCAAGAGCAGCGAGCGCGGCAGGCCGAGCTGGCGAAGCTGGCTGTCGAGGGCCGCGAGATAGCTCGTGACCTTGGGTGCGATGTAGGCGTTGACCACGGCGGTCGAGCTGCGCTCGTACTCGCCCATGGTCGGCATGACGTCGCTGGAAAGCGAAATCCATTGGCCCGACCAGTTCTTGGCCAGCCGCGCACCTGCGGCGCGTTCATGCGTGCCGTCGAGAAAGGAGTTGAACAGGCAGACAGCGACCGATTCGACGCCTTCATCGGCGAAGGTCTTCGCTGCCGCCTCGACGTCTTCACCGGCCAGAGGCGTCAGTTCCTTGCCGTCGGCGCCGACGCGTCCCCGCACCGGCAACCGTAGGAAGCGCGGCGCCAGCACCTCGGGAAAAGGTGCCCGGTGATCCCACTGATTCTCCCGGATGCCGCGGCGGATCTCCAGAGAATCGCGGAAGCCTACGGTCGTGAGCAATCCGACCTTGGCGCCCTTCTTCTCCAGGATGGTGTTGGTGGCCACGGTCGAGCCGTGGACGAACAGCGCGCAGTCGCGCAGCAGGGCCGTCAACGGCAGATCGAGCTGCCGTGCTGCCAGCCGCAGCACGCCCAAGACGCCCTCGCTGGGATCGGCCGGCACCGAGGGCGACTTGAAGATGTGCACCGCACCCGCCGCGTCGCGCAGCACCATGTCGGTGAAAGTGCCGCCGACGTCGACGCCGATTCGCCAGGGTGCGACGAGCGAAGGCGACGCCGTCAACTCCTCACCATGAGTTCGATAAGAGTCGGCCCGTCGGTTCTGGCGAGCGCCTTGTCCATCGCCGCCTCGAAGCCCGCCGCGGTGTCGACCCGCTCGGCCGCCACGCCGAAGCCGCGGGCGATGCCCGAGATGTCCATCGGCGGGTCGTTGAAGTCCATGCCGATCGGCTTGTCGTTGCCGTGGAACAGTTTTAGGCGGTTCTTGAGGATCTGGTAGCCCTGATTGTTGGCGATGACGAAAATCACCGGCAGCTTCTGGTTGGCCGCCGTCCACAGCGCGGTGATGGAGTACATGGCGCTGCCGTCGCCGATCACGGCCACGACGCGGCGCTTGGGCTCGGCGATCTGCACGCCGACCGCTGCCGCGATGCCCCATCCGATGCCGCCGCTGACATTGCCGAAGAAGCTGTTGCGGTCACGGAAGGCAAAGTAGTGGAAGAGGGTCGTCGAGCTGGTGAGTCCTTCTTCTACCAGAATGGCATCCTGCGGCAACTTTTCGGAGAGCCGCATCATGGCCCACTCGGCGTGCAGTGGCTTTTCGCTCGCTGGCTGCGTGAGTTTGGCCTTGCGTGCGGCCCGTTGGCTGCTCCAGTTCCGGGTTGCGATCTCGGCCAGCGACGCCTTGGCCTTGCCGGCCAACATCGTGCCGCCGAGCTTCTGGAGGAGCGGCACCAAAGCCTTCAGCGTTTCCTTGACGTCGGCGCGCATGGCGATCTCGGCCGGGAAGTTCTTGCCCATCTCCCAGTCGCGCTGGCCGATCATGGCCACCGCGGTGGTCTCGGGCAGGGGCTCGGTCTCGCTCCACACCGACATCTTCAGGACATCGGCGCCGACGCACAGCATCAAGTCGTGGTCGCTCAGGATGCGCCGCACGTTCTTCTGGTCGCGGTTGAGGGCGCCGAGATAGGCCGGGTGCTCCGACGGGAAGTGAGCCCCCCAGGCCACGGTCTGCTGCAGCACCGGCGCGCCCAGCGTCTCGGCGAGCGCCGCCGTCTCGGCAAAGGCGTCCGAAGTGGCAATCTCGTGGCCAGCCAGGATCACCGGCTTCTTGGCCGCCAGCAGGCGCTTGGCCAGATGCTCCAGGGCCGCGTCCGACGGCCGCACGGCGGTGTCGACCCGTGTCGCCTCCGCCATGTCGATCGCCGCCTCGTTGTTCAGGATGTCGCCGGGCAACGAGATGAACACTGGTCCGGTCGGCGCCGTCGTCGCGACTTTGGCGGCGCGCCGCAGGATGCGCGGCAGGTCCTCGATACGGGTGACCTCGGTCGCCCACTTCACCACCGGGGCGGCGATCGGCACCAGCGGTGCATAGAGCAGGGGCTCGGTGAGACCGTGGCCCTGCTCCTGCTGGCCCGCGGTGACGATCATCGGCGTGCCCGACATCAGCGAGGTGTAGATCGAGCCGATGGCGTTGCCGAGGCCGGGCGCGACATGGACGTTGCACGACACCAGCTTGCCCGAGGCCCGGGCATAGCCGTCGGCCATGGCGATCACGACGGCTTCCTGCAGGCCGAGCACATAGCCGATCTCCGGCGCCGAGGTCAGCGCATGCATGATCGGCAGCTCGGTCGTGCCGGGATTGCCGAACATCTTGGTGACGCCCTCGTCGCTCAACACGCGAAGAAAGGCGTCGCGGCCGGTGATGGTGTTGGACACGCGCGCGTCGGGCATCAATTCCTCCCTTGGAGGCGCGAGACTAGAGCATATTCCGCTCGGCCGGAATCGGCCGGGCCTCGCAATCCCGCCGTGCCGGCCGGCGGGCGCGTCGCCCTGCGGAAAGCTCGTCCGCATCGACCTCTTTTGCGAGAAGTCTGATTGGTATATACAATCTGCAGGACGCAGTCGTGGGAGGCGGCCCATGTGCAAGTTGTCGTGGCTGGCGATTGCCGGCGCCGTCGTGGGCGCCGCAGCTTGCCAGACGGAAGACACGTCGAAGTTCCGCGACCCGCACGCTCACAACTACGGACACGACCTCGCTGCGCCCGCGGCTCCTCGGGCTTCGGCCGCCTGCACGCCTCAGGATTTGCAGGCTCTGGTCGCCGGCTACATGAACCCGCCGCTGATGGCGATCGGCGACAGCCTCTACAATGGCGTCAGCTCGCTGCGCATCAACTGGTGGCTGTCGGAATGGAGCGTTCCGTCCCAGGTGGCGATCGGGCTCGGCCTGATCCCGCAGGACGAGCAATGGCAGCGCGTCGTCGACGACCGGAAGCCTCGGCTGTTCTGGGGCCCGCAGTATCCAGGCGTCGACAAGAGCGACTATGACGGCGATGCGCCCAACTACGGCTTCAACGTCGAGCGCATCGGGTTGAGCGCCATCCTGTTCGACAATGCGCTCGGCAACGCCGGGGCCTCGCTCGTCGAGCTGTCCCGCTATCGGCCCGCCAGCGGGCGGCTGTTCAACGACAATCTGGCCTTCAGCGGCGCCGACACGATCGACCTGCTGTATCGCAGTGCCCGCTCCATGCACGATCGACTCGTCAGTCCGCGTCCGGGCCTCGGGCAGTCGAACGACCTCGCGGTGCTGAATCAGATCGCGCGCAGTGGGCCGTTGACCGGTGCGAAGAACGTCTCCTCGATCGCGCGCGGCTTCTACCTGATCAACGCCGAGTTCGTGCTCAATCCGAGCCGCAACCCGTGCATCGAAAACCTGACGGCGGTCGACCAGGTGCTGTTACGCAAGCCCAAGCGATTGCTCGTCAATATCGGCTCGAACAACGGCATCTATCGCATGGGCCTGGAGGGCGTGCGCCTGTTTACGCCGGTGACCGACGACTATGCCGGGCGCTGCACCTGCATCGCCGACTATCTCGGCGACACCTACATCAAGGACATGGCCGAGCTGATCCGCAAGCTCGAGGCGGAGGATGCCGTCGAGTCGGTCTATATCAACAGTCTGATCCCGCCGAGCCGGATCGCCAATCTGGAGCCCGATCCGCAGACCGGGGACCAGCGTCTCCCCGGCGCACCACATTACTTCAAGAGCTATGCGACCGATTTCAGCGTCGGCGGGAGCCGCCGGATCCCGGGCGAGGAAGTGCAGCGTGCCGACGAGTTCGTCGCGGAGATCGTCCGCCGGTTGAACAGCTTGATCGATGGCGCCAATGCCCGCGTGGCCCTGAAGCGGGCGGGCCAGCCGGCCGCGGCCGGAGCGCCGGCCAAGAAGTTCGTGCTGGTCGATGTCGACGAGATCACGGCACGCTACGACTACAAGCATACGCCGGTGGACGAACGTCGTCTGCTGATCGCACGCGGCACGCCGGGCAAGGCCGACGTCTACTTCGACATGCGCGCCCTGCGCTTCGACCAGACGCCGCGGGTCTACGGCAACGTCGCAGCCGGCGGCTTCGTCAGCTTCGACAACATGCATCTGACCTCGCCGGGCTACGCCGTGCTGTCGGGCGCGGTCCTCGAGGCGATCAAGAGCAACGAGAAGGTGTCGTATCCGCAGTTGCAGCCATTGATCTCGCCGCGCAACATGTATGTCTTGAAGTCGAATGCGCCCTACAGCTTCATCCGCTACGGCACCGACTCCTCGGAAGCGATCCGGGACAGGCTGAGCAACCTGGTAGCCAAGATGGCCGGCGAAACCCAGACATGCCCGATCGCCAACGCACCGCGCCTGTGCGCCGACCACAAGCTGCCGCCGTGGGGCGAGGCCGGACGATGACGACTTGACCGGCGCCGCTGTTTCCGAGGAGGCGCTGTTGCGCCTGTCGTGCTGGCACCGACCGGTCTCGCTCACGCCGCTCGAGGGTGGCCTCACCAACATCTCCTACGTCGCCGACGACGGGCGCGAGAAGTTCGTCGTGCGCTGCGGCGCCGACATCCCGGTCCATCATGTCTTTCGTGATCGCGAGCGTGCCGCCTCGACGGCAGCGTTTGTGGCGGGCCTATCGCCCGAGATCGTCCACGCCGAACCCGGCATCATGGTGCTGCGCTTCATCGAAGGCCGCACCTTCGAGGAAGGCGACCTGCGCGCCAATGTCGGCCGGCTGGCGGCCCTGCTAAAGGATTGCCACACCAAGGTCAGCCACCACCTGCGCGGGCCAGCCAACGCCTTCTGGGTGTTCCACGTCATCCGCGACTATGTGGCTTTGATCGGCGCGGACCGGCGCTATGTCGACGCTGCCGACCGGCTGGAAGCCCTCCAGGTCGCGCTGCCGATCGTGTTCGGCCATCACGACCTGCTGCCGGGCAACTTCCTGGATGACGGACGGCGTCTGTGGCTGATCGACTGGGAGTATGGCGGCTTCGGCACGGCGATGTTCGACCTCGCCAACCTGTCGGCCAACGGTTCGTACGGCGCGGCGGAGGACGGAGCGTTGCTGGCCGCTTACTTCGGCGACGGTGCCGATGACGCAGGCCTGCGTCGCGCCTTTGCCGCCATGAAGGCGGCGAGCGCCTTGCGCGAGGCGCTGTGGGCCATGGTCTCCGACGTTCATCTGCGGACGCCCGGGATCGACTACCAAGCGCACGCCCGCGACTATCTGGCCCGCTTCGAGCGGTTGATGGTTTGAAGGAAGCAATGGACCTTTAAGGTCCCGCCGAACGCCTCTATCCTGCCTCCAAAGACAGTCCGGAGGATGCGCCATGGATGGATCGACAGCCCGCGGCGTCGACTATGGTTCCGAAGAAGTGGCAATGCAGGCCTACCTGCGCGAGGGCGAGCGCCGGGCGGCGGCGCTCGGCAACCGTGGCCCGATCCGCTTCACCGCCTCGGGCGACCTACATCCCGAAATCCTCGACGCCTACTGGCGCTGCGGCTTCTATGTTTTCGAGGGCGTGCTGAAGCCCGACGAGTTGGCCGACATCGAACGCGACCTGCACGACATCCTCGACCGGCTGCCGGTCGAACGCGGGGCGGCGGTCGATGCCAAGGGCCGGCCGGCGCTGGCCACCGACTGCAAGGGGCCGGCATTGCTGTGGTCCAAGCCGCTGGGCGACCCGTTCGGCGGCACCGATCTCGCCAATGGCCGGCATCCGGTGAAGATGTACGAACCGAAGGCGGCGGCCGACGCACCCAAGGAAGTCGTCTATTTGATCCTGGGCTCGCTGCAGTTCTCGGAAGCTTCGCTGCGCGTCTATGGCCATCCCGGGCTGTTGGGCGTCGCCGCCGCGGTCAATGGACCGGACTTCGCGCCGTTCAATGAAGCGCTGTGGATCAAGGAGCCGGGCCGCGGCGCCTCGGTTGCCTGGCATCAGGACGGCACGACGCACTGGGACAGTGCCGACTGGGACCAGGGCATCCACGGCTTCAACTTCATGGCGCAACTCTACGGTTGCACCGCGGCCAACGGTGTATGGGTCGTGCCGGGCTCGCACAAGCGCGGCAAGATCGACATCAAGGCCGAGGTCGCTCGCGCCGGTACCGAGCGGCTGCCCGACGCCGTGCCGATCGTCTGTGCGCCGGGTGACGTCGCCATGACCAATCGTCAGGCCCTGCACGGCTCGTTCGCCAACACCTCGCCGCATTGGCGCGTCACGGTGAATTTCGGCTTCCATCGCCGCCGCTCGGTGCTGGGCGTCAAGGCCGGCGGCATCCACAACAAGCCGGCCGTCTACGACACCGAACGCATCCGCGAGCGGGCGCGGCTGATCGGCTATGCGATCGACGCTCGACGCCGCCGATTTCCCGACGAGACGCCGTATGCCTATCGGCCGCACACCGAAGCGGGCCTCACCTATCGGTGGGATGACCGGGCGAAGGCCGACATCAAGGACTACAACCTGCTCGATCTCAGCATTTGACTCGGGCGATGGCGCAAGCTCCCGGTCCGGCCAAGCTCGATCATCTGCTCGACCGCAACGTCGCGTGGGCGCAGCGCCGCACGCGCGACGACCCGACCTTCTTCGTGCGCATGTCGGAGCAGCAGACGCCCAAATACCTCTGGATCGGCTGCTCGGACAGCCGGGTCACCGCCAACGACGTGCTCGACCTCGATCCTGGCGAGGTCTTCGTCCATCGCAACATCGCCAATGTCGCCCACAGCAGCGACATGAACCTGTTGGCGGTGCTCGAGTACGCCGTCAATGTGCTGCGGGTACAGCATGTCATCGTCTGCGGCCACTATGGCTGCGGCGGCATCGAGCGCGCCCTGGGCGACGACCGCTCGGCTCTGGTCGATTTCTGGCTGCAGCCGCTGATGATGTTTTACCGCAAGCACAAGGCGGTGTTCGACGCGCTGCCCGATCGCCGCAGCCGTCTCGACCTGATGTGCGAGATCAATGTCGAGATGCAGGTTCGCCGGGTCGCGGCGACGCCGATCGTCGAGAACGCCTGGCTTCACAAGATGCCGTTGTACGTTTACGGCTGGGTCTATGGCACGGCCGATGGCCTGTTGCGCAAGCTCGGGCCCACCTTGTCGTCGCTCGCCGAGCGCGACAGTCTGGTCAGCATCGACGACCGGTTGCTGATGCCGGTGGAACCGCAAAGTGGCGTGCGGCAACAGGCGATCGACGCCTTTACGGCGCTGCTCGACGGCAAAAGCTCGCGGTAGACGGCCATGACTCGAACGTCCCCAAGCGAAGCTTGGGAAAGTGCTCGCGCTGCTCAATCCCGGAACGGGTCGGTCATCAGGATCGTGTCCTCGCGCTCAGGGCTGGTGCTGAGCAGGGCCACCGGGCAGCCGACCAGCTCTTCGATGCGGCGCACGTACTTGATGCAGGTCGCCGGCAGCTCGGCGAAAGAGCGGGCGCCTTTGGTGCTCTCGCCCCAACCCTCGAAGCTCTCCCACAACGGCGTTAGCTTGGCCTGCGCGCCCATGGTGAACGGGAAGCGCTCGATCCTCTTGCCGTCGAGCTCGTAGCCGACGCAGACCTTGATCTCCTTCAGGCCGTCCAGCACATCGAGCTTGGTGAGCGCGATGCCGTCGATGCCGTTCAGCTTGACCGCCTGGCGCACCATCACCGCATCGAACCAGCCGCAGCGGCGGCGGCGGCCGGTGTTGGTGCCGAACTCGTTGCCGCGATCGCCCAAAAGCTGGCCGATCTCGTCCTTCAGCTCGGTCGGGAAGGGACCGTCGCCGACGCGCGTGGTGTAGGCCTTGGCGATACCGAGCACATAGCCGACCGCGCCGTTGCCGAGCCCGCTGCCGATCATCGCCTGTGCCGCCACGGTGTTGGACGAGGTGACGAACGGGTAGGTGCCGTGATCGATGTCGAGCATTGTGGCCTGGGCGCCCTCGAACAAGATGCGCTTGCCGGCGGCGCGCAGGCCGTCGAGCCGCTCCCACACATCCTCGGCGAACGGCAATATCTTGGGGGCGAGCTCGAGCAGTTCGGCGGTGAGCTTGGCGGGGTCGACCAGAGGCTTGCCCAAGCCACTGCGCAACGGATTGTGATGCGCCAGCAGCGTGTTGACCTTGCGCGCCAGGATGTCGGGCTCGGCGAGGTCGCCGACTCGGATGGCGCGGCGGCCGACCTTGTCCTCGTAGGCCGGCCCGATACCGCGCCGGGTCGTGCCGATCTTGATGACGCCGGGCGCGTCCTCGCGCCAGCCGTCGAGATCGCGGTGCAGCGGCAGGATCAGGACCGCGTGGTTGGCGATCTTGAGAGTCTGCGGCGTCACTGACACGCCCTGTGCCGACACCCGCTTCACCTCGTCGAGGAAATGCCAGGGATCGACCACCACGCCGTTGCCGATGATGGAAAGCTTGCCCGCCCGCACCACACCCGATGGCAGGAGCGCGAGCTTGTAGGTCTGGTTGCCGATGACCAGCGTGTGGCCGGCATTGTGACCGCCCTGGAAGCGCACCACGACCTCGGCGCGCTCCGACAGCCAGTCCACGATCTTGCCCTTGCCCTCGTCGCCCCACTGGGCGCCGATCACTGCCACGTTGGCCATCGCCCCGTCCTAAAAATCCGCCTCCAGACACGAAAAACGCCTCCCCGGGGCGGGCCGGAGAGGCGTGACGTCTGTTAGCACGCTCCCCGGCACGAAGCGAGGGGACAGAATCGCGTCAAAGCGGCACGGCCTGCCGGTCGATCAGGGCGTGGCTGCACAACAGTCGCTTGGCTTCGCGGCGCGGATCGTCGGTTGCCGTCACGCCGCGCACCACGGCGTAGCCCTTGGCTTGCCA
Source organism: Alphaproteobacteria bacterium (assembly GCA_016870055.1). Classification (GTDB taxonomy): domain Bacteria; phylum Pseudomonadota; class Alphaproteobacteria; order Reyranellales; family Reyranellaceae; genus Reyranella. Next base: position 9,187 of record VGCQ01000117.1, read on the forward strand.
GGGCTCGGCCTCGCTCCACGGCGTGCCGAGCGGCAGGAACAGCCTCGGCCGCAGCGGCGGCGCGGCCGAGGCCTGCAGCACGGCGTCCATGTAGAGCGTGAAGCCGGTCGCGGGCTCGCTGACACCGTCCTCGGGATAGCCCGCCGAGTAGCGGCCGCCGCGCGCCAGCTCGTGGCGGCCCTTGAGGGCGAACACCGAGAACGACACGCCGGTCTGGTACTCCAGGCCGCGATACTCGACGGGGTCGAGCGTGAGCGGCAGGTCGGCGTCGGCCTTGCGAAGCAAGGCAACGACCTCGCTCAGCCGCGTCGCCTCGGCGGCGGCCGCCGCCGGCAGCTTGAGCGCCGTGAGTTTCGCGATGCCGGTCTCGGCCGGTCCCGCCGCGCGCAGCAGGCCGGTGAACAGGTCGGCGGCCTTCTTGACATCGCCCAACGCCTTGGCGATGCCACCTTCGTCCTTGCGGTCCAGCGCGCGGCGCACGCGGCGCAGCGTGTCGGCCGGCAGCTTCAGGCCGGCGGCGACGGCAGCCACCAGGGTCGGTAGGTTGAGGTCGACGCTGAGGTCGGCGACGCCGATCGCGCGCAGGGCATCGACCGCGAGCAGTACCGCTTCGGCGTCGGCTTCCGCCGAATCGACGCCGATCAGCTCGCTGCCGACTTGGGCGAACTGGCGCTCGGGCTTCAATGCTCCGCCGCGTACGCGAATGACGTTGCCGCCATAGGACAGGCGCAGCGGCCGGGGCTCGTGCTTCAGCCTGGTCACCGCGATGCGCGCGACCTGGACGGTCATGTCGGGCCGCACGCCCATCATGCGCTGCGAGACGGGATCCATGAGCCGGAAAGTCTGTGGCGCAAGCGCCGCCCCCGGGCCGCCGAGCAGCGACTCCTCGAATTCGACCAAGGGCGGCTTGACCCGCTCGTAGCCGAAGGCGGCGAAACGTTCGATGGCGACGTCGATCGCCCGCGCCTCGCGCGCCGCATCGGGCGGCAGCAGGTCGGCCAGCCCGGCCGGCAGAAGGCCGCGATGGTCGTTGTCGTTGGCGGTCATGGTGCCGCTTGATAGCCTATTGGCGAGCCGGAGGGGAGCCTACAGCGCCCGAGTGCTCGTTTTCCCGTCACGGTTGGGTTATTGGTCGCGGCCATGAGCCTCGCCCAACGCCCGGCACTTTCCGTGGTGGCGCCTTGCTACAACGAGCAGGATGTGCTGCCCGAATTCCTGCGCCGGGTCGGCGCGGTGCTCGACGGCGTCGGCGGCTCGAGCGAGATCGTGCTGGTCGACGACGGCTCGCGCGACCGCACCTGGCAGGTCATGACCGAGGCGGCAACGCGCGATCCGCGCATCGTCGCGGTCAGCCTGATGCGCAACCACGGCCACCAGCTTGCGCTCACTGCCGGGCTCTCGGTCTGCCGTGGCGAGCGCATCCTGATCATCGACGCCGACCTGCAGGACCCGCCCGAGCTGCTGCCCGATATGATGAGGCTGTTGGACCAGGACGCCGACGTGGTCTACGGCCAGCGCCGCCAGCGCGACGGCGAGAGCCTGTTCAAGCGCGCCACTGCGGCGGCTTTCTATCGCCTGATCGGCCGCATGACCGACGTCGCCATTCCGACCGATACCGGCGACTTCCGGCTGATGAACCGCCGCGTGCTCGACCTCCTGCTCGCCATGCCCGAGCGTCATCGCTTCATTCGCGGCATGGTCGCCTGGATCGGCGGCAAGCAGGTGCCGCTTGTTTACGACCGGCAGGCCCGGGTGGCCGGTGAGAGCAAGTATCCGTTCACCAAGATGGTGCGCTTTGCCGCCGACGCGATCACCGCCTTTTCGGTCGTGCCGCTGATGGCGTCGATGACCATCGGCTGGGTGATGGCGGCCATCGGCTTCGCCTTCTTCGTCTATTCCATCGCCGGCTGGGTGGCCGGCGCCAACCTGCCCGGCTGGACGTCGCTGATGGCCGCCGTCGGTCTGCTGGGCGGCATGCAGTTCCTGATGCTGGGCATCATCGGCGCCTATCTCGGCCGGCTGTACGACCAGAACAAGGGCCGGCCGCTGTTCATGATCCGCGATATCGTCGGCGGTCCCAAATGAAGCCGGCCGAGTTCGATCGTCATGCCGCGGGCTATGACGGCGGCCTCGACAACCCGGTCAAGCGCCTGATGGGGAATTCCCCCGATCAGTTCATCGCGGTCAAGGCGCGCTGGCTGCTGCGCCACGAGCCGGCGCTCAGGTCCGGCGGCCTGGCGATGCTCGACTATGGCTGCGGTGCCGGCGATCTGATGCGCGTGCTCGCGGGCCTCGGCGCGAGAGCCGCGTTCAGCGGCTGCGACATCTCGCAGGGCATGTTGGAGGAGGTCGGCAAGCGCTGGTCCGAAGCGCTCGGCCCGGCTCCGACGATCGTCGTGCAGAACGGCGTGCGCACGGCTTTCGCCGATCGGCAGTTCGACGTCATCACGATCAGCGCGGTGTTGCACCACGTACCGATCGAGGAACGCGCGGCGGTCTATCGCGAGCTTGGCCGCGTGCTGAAGCCCGGCGGGCGGCTCTATGTCTTCGAGCACAATCCGCGCAATCCCCTGGTGCGCTACGTCATCGCCCGCACACCGATCGACGAAAATGCCATCCTGCTCGATGCGCGTGAGGTCCGGCATGGCCTGCTCGACGACAGCCGCTACGACCTCAAGACCGACTACCTGATGTTCATGCCGCCGGGCCTGGCCTTCCTGCGTCCGGTCGACCGGATGCTGGCGTGGCTGCCCTTGGGCGCGCAATATGTCGTGGCGGCGCGCAAGGGCGCATGAGGAGAAACCGATGAATCGCGAGACCTTCGAAGCCGAGCTGAAGCGCGACGGCTATGAGATCGCCACCAACACCACGGTCGGCCCGAAGACCAATCCCGAGCACAGCCATCCCTTCGACGTGCGGGTCATGGTCGTGCAGGGTGCGCTGACGCTCACCAGTGCCGGCGCCACGCGGACCTATCGCGCCGGCGAGACCTTCGCCATGGCCAAAGGCTGCCTGCATTCGGAGAGCTATGGGCCAGAAGGGGCGGT
>VGCQ01000118.1 GCA_016870055.1 Alphaproteobacteria bacterium
TGTCACGACCGCCGAGTATGGCTCGCAGATGCTGTCGCTGGGCGGCGTGCACCACCTGACCGGCGGCAGCAAGAGGGAAGGCGTCGTCACCTGCGAGGCGCTGCTGGCGCTGTGCAACCGCCAGGCCGTCGAGCTTGCGATCGACGGCGGCACCCGCGTCGTGGTCCAGGCCGACCGGCCGCCGGTGGTCAACGGCACGCGCGAGGAGCGCATGCGCGTCGGCTGCGGCTCGGCCGCCATCGGCATGTTCGCGCCGCAATGGCGGGATCATGTCGACGAGGTGATCGTGGTCGACGACCACATCACCGGCGTGTTGAGCGAGCACCAGGGTGGCCGTTTTCTCGACATGAAGCCGGCCGGCATCCGCGTGCGCGGCCGCAAATCGACGCCCGGCCGCTACTTCCAGGTCGCCGAGCCCGGCCTCGGCTGGGGCGGTACCGCCATCTCCGATCCTTTGGAGATCATCGACAAGATCGACCCCAAGCAGGCCTGGCCCGGGCTGAAGCTTCTGATGGTCTCGACCACGGGCGAGCATTCGGCGTGGTTCGAGCTCGATGCCGGGCTGAAGCCGCGGCCGGCCGAGATGCCCGATGCGGTGCGCCGCGTCGTCGAGCGCATCGCCGAGAATTGCGAGCCGGCGCTTTGCACCGTGATGTTCATGGCCGGCGCCGGCGGTTCGCTGCGCGCCGGCGTGACCGAGAATCCCGTGCGGCTGACGCGCTCGGTGCGCGAGGCGCTGACCAAGGTGACGCTGGGCGGCGTGCCGGCCTTTGTCTGGCCGGGCGGCGGCATCACCCTGATGGTCGATGTCGCCCGCATGCCCGAGAAGTCGTTCGGTTACGTGCCGACGCCGGCGCTGGTCGCGCCGATCGAATTCACCCTGCGGGCCAGCGACTACGCGGCGCTCGGCGGCTATGCCTCGCGCGCCGTCACGCTGGAGGACGTGCTGCGCAGCCAGACCGTGCGGCTCGACAAGGGCGAGCGGTGAGCGCCATCGCCGCCCGTCTGGCCGACGGCCGCCTGCATCTGCAGCACGGTCCGATCGACCTCGTCATCGAGGCGTTCGGGTTGGCGGCCGAGGTCGAGCAGGCTTACCGTCAGGCGATCGACCGCTTCGGCGACATCCTGCCCACGCTGGTACGCGAGCTGCCGGCCCTGCGCCGTCCCGTCGCCGGCATCTATCCGCTGCTGCAGGGGCCGGTGGCGCGCCGCATGGTCGAAGCGGTGTGGCCGCATCGCGCCGTCTACATCACGCCCATGGCGGCGGTCGCGGGGGCGGTAGCCGACGAGATGCTGCAGGCGCTGGTGAGAGGTCGTACGCTCGACAAGGCCTATGTCAATGACGGCGGCGACATCGCCTTCCATCTCACGCCCGGCCATGTGCTCGCCGCCGGCATCTTCGCCACGGCGCTCGATGGTGTGGCGTGCCTGACGCACGACAGCCCGATACGCGGCATCGCGACCTCGGGCCGCGGCGGCCGCTCGTTCTCGCTCGGCATCGCCGATTCGGCGACCGTGCTGGCAGCGACCGCCGCCGCCGCCGATGCCGCCGCCACGCTGATCGCCAATGCGGTGAACCTCGACCATCCGGCGATCGAGCGCCGCCCGGCGCGCGACCTCGATCCCGACAGCGACCTCGGCGATCTGGCGGTCACTGTCGCGGTCGGCGCGCTGCCCGACACGGCGATTGACGAGGCGCTCGACCGCGGCTTGGCCGAGGCGCGGCGGCTACGGCTGTGCGGCCTGATCGACGGCGCGGCACTTTCGTTGCGTGGCCGATGGCGGTTGGAGACGGGCGACAACGCTCTTTTACAAGCGAGGGTGGGATGAGCGATCCATTGGCGGCGGCGATGAAAGTGCTCGATGCCTACATAGCTGGCCTCAATCACGGCGACGAAACGGCGGTCAACGCCGCTTGCAACTTCCCCCATGTGCGGCTGGCCGGCGGCAAGGTCCTGGTCTGGCACAAGCGCGGCGACTACAAGCTCGCCGACTTCCATGCCCGGGCGGGCGAGGGCTGGGCGCGCAGCCAGTGGGACGAGCGCACGCCCATCCATGTCGGACCCGACAAGGTGCATCTCAAGGTAGCGTTCAGCCGCTTCCGCGCCGACGGCTCGCTGATCGGCCGCTTCGATACGATCTACATCGTGACCCGTCAGGACGGGCATTGGGGCATCCAGGCGCGCTCGTCGTTCGCGAGTTGAGCTTGTGGGAGGTGGGCCGGGCTCGCTACGCTCGGTTCGAGGACAGGGGATTAACGGAGGGATGACAATGTTGACCCGCAACAAGTTGCTCGCTGGCGCCGCGGCGCTGGTCTGGCTGTCGATGGTCGTGCCGGCAGCCGCCCAGGCGCCGATCAAGCTCGGCGAGCTCAACAGCTACAAGAACTTCCCGGCCTTCCTCGAGCCCTACAAGAAGGGCTGGGAATTGGCGGTCGAGGAGGTCAATGCCGCGGGCGGCGTGCTCGGCCGCAAGATCGAGGTCGTGAGCCGCGACGACAACGGCAATCCCGGCGATGCGGTGCGCGTGGCCGAGGAGCTGCTGAGCCGCGAGGGCGCCGCCTTCCTGATCGGCACCTTCCCGTCCAATGTCGGCCTGGCGGTCGCCGACTTCGCCAAGCAGCGCAAGGTGTTCTTCCTCGCCGCCGAGCCGCTCAGCGACAAGATCGTGTGGGACAACGGCAACGCCTACACCTTCCGCCTGCGCACCTCGACCTACATGCAGACGGCGATGCTGATTCCCGACGCCGTCAAGCTGAACAAGAAGCGCTGGGCGATCGTCTATCCCAACTACGAGTACGGCCAGTCGGCCACCGCCGCCTTCAAGAAGCTGTTGTCGGCCAAGCAGCCCGGCGTCGAGTTCGTGACCGAGCAGGCGACGCCGCTCGGCCGCATCGACGCCGGCGCCGTCGTGCAGGCGCTGGCCGACGCCAAGCCGGACGCGATCTTCTCCTCGCTGTTCGGACCCGATCTCGCCAAGTTCGTGCGCGAGGGCCAGCAGCGCGGCATCTTCAAGGGCGTCGAGGTCTTCAACCTGCTGGCCGGCGAGCCGGAATATCTCGATCCCCTGAAGGAGGAGGCGCCGGACGGCTGGTACGTCACGGGCTATCCCTGGAGCGAGATCAAGACGCCCGAGCACACCAAGTTCCTCGCCGCCTACCAGGCCAAGTTCAAGGACTATCCGCGGCTCGGCTCGGTCGTTGGTTACGCCACCATCATGTCGGCGGTCGAGATCATCAAGAAGGCGGGCTCGCTCGACCAGGACAAGCTGATCGCCGCAGCCAAGGGTGTCACCGTGCTGACACCGTTCGGCATGGTCGAGTACCGGCCGATCGACCATCAGTCGACCATGGGCGCCTATGTCGGCCGGATCGGCGTCAAGGACGGCAAGGGCTACATGAAGGAGTGGCGTTTCGTCGACGGCAAAGACGCCCTGCCGACCGACGACGAGGTCAGGAAGATGAGGCCGGCGAATTGACGGCAACGACGAGTCGTTCCTCCCCATGCTTCGCGTGGGGAGGTCCCCCGAAGGGGCGGAGGGGTCATGGACATCAGCGATGGTGCTCATGACCCCTCCGGCCTTCGGCCACCTCCCCAGCTTCGCTGGGGAGAAAGGTGCAGCGACGACCTGACGTGACCTTCGCCTCCATCATCATCCAGCTCCTGAACGGGCTGGCGGCCGCGGCGTCGTTGTTCCTGGTGTCGGCGGGCCTGTCGCTGATCTTCGGCGTGACGCGGATCGTGAATTTCGCGCACGGCTCGCTCTACATGCTGGGCCTCTACGGCGCCTACAGCCTGATCCAGCTGTTCGGCCGCACGCCGCTGGGCTTCTGGGGCGCCGTCGTGCTGGCGGCGTTCGTCGTCGGGCTGGTCGGCGTCGCCATCGAGCTTCTGGTGCTGCGGCGCATCTACAAGGCGCCCGAGCTCTTCCAGTTGCTCGCCACCTTCGCCGTCGTGCTGGTGATCAAGGATGTGGCGTTGTTCGTCTGGGGCGCCGAGGACCTGGTGGGCCCGCGCGCGCCCGGCCTGTCGATGGCGGTCGAGATCATGGGCCGGCGCATTCCGGCCTACGACCTGCTGCTGATCGCCATCGGCCCGGTCGTGCTCGCCGCCCTTTGGCTGCTGCTGACATGCAGCCGCTGGGGCGCCCTGGTGCGCGCGGCGACCCAGGACCGCGAGATGGTGGGCGCGCTCGGCGTCGATCAGGCGAAGCTCTTCACCTCGGTGTTCTTCGTCGGCTCGGTGCTGGCCGGGCTGGGCGGCGCCCTGCAGATCCCGCGCGAACCCGCCAATCTCGAGCTCGACCTCTCGGTCATCGCCGACGCCTTCGTCGTCACCGTCGTGGGCGGGCTGGGCAGCATCGGCGGCGCCTTCCTGGCCGCCATCCTGATCGGCGTCGCCAAAGCCTTCTGCATCGGCATCGGCACCGTCCACTGGTTCGGTGTCGAGATCGCCTTCTCCAAGCTGACGCTGGTCGTCGAGTTCCTGATCATGGCGATCGTGCTGGTGGTGCGGCCCTACGGCCTCTTGGGCAAGCCGCCGGCCGTCCAGCGTCTGGCCGCCGATCCGGCGCCGCCGCTCGAAGTGCCCTCCTGGACCTTCGCACTGGTCTGGCTGGCCGCCCTCGTGGTCGTGCCGCTGCTCGCCGACCGCTACGTCACCATCCTGCTCACCGACATCTTCTGCTTCGCGCTGTTCGCCGTCAGCCTGCACTTCATCATGGGGCCGGCCGGCATGGTGTCGTTCGGCCACGCCGCCTATTTCGGCCTGGGCGCCTATGCCGCCGGCCTGCTCCTGAAGCGCGCCGGCCTGCCGATGGAGGCGGCGCTGTTGCTGGCGCCGTTGGTCGCCGGCGCCTTCGCCGTGGTCTATGGCTGGTTCTGCGTGCGGCTGAGCGGCGTCTATCTTGCCATGCTGACCCTGGCCTTCGCGCAGATCAGCTGGTCGATCGTCTTCCAATGGGACTCCGTCACCGGCGGCAGCAACGGCGTGTTCGGCGTCTGGCCCGCGCCGTGGCTCGCCGGCAAGACCGCCTACTACTATCTGGCGCTGGCGTTGTGCGGGGCGGCGATCGCGCTGCTGTGGCGCGTGCTGTTCTCGCCGTTCGGCTACGCGCTGCGCGCCGGCCGCGATTCGCCGCTGCGGGCCGAAGCGATCGGCATCGACCTGCGCACCTTCCAATGGAAGGCCTTCATCCTGGTCGGCACGCTGGCCGGCCTGGCGGGCGCGGTCTACGCCTTCTCCAAGGGCAGCATCTCGCCCTCGACGATCTCGATCGCCCAGTCGACCGACGGGCTGATCATGGTGTTGCTGGGCGGCGTCGAGACCCTGACCGGGCCGCTCGCGGGGGCCGCGATCTTCACCTGGCTGCGCGACGAGGTGGCGCGCCGCACCGAGTTCTGGCGCGCCGTCATGGGACTCACGATCCTGGCGATCGTGCTCCTGTTCCCGCAGGGCCTGGTGGGCGGCTTGAAGGCCCTGGTCGGCCGCTGGCGGGAGGCCCGCTCGTGACCGCCGCGTTGCAAGTCGAGGGCCTGCACAAGGCGTTCGGCGGCGTGCAGGCGGTGGCCGACGTGTCGTTCGCGGTCGAGGCGGGCGAGCTGCTGGCGCTGATCGGCCCCAACGGCGCGGGCAAGAGCACCTGCTTCAACATGCTGAACGGCCAGCTCGCGCCCGATGCCGGGATCGTGCGCCTCGACGGCCGCGACATCGTCGGCTTGCGGCCGCGCGCCATCTGGCGGCTGGGAGTCGGCCGCACCTTCCAGATCACCGCGACGTTCGCCTCGCTGTCGGTGCGCGAGAACGTGCAGATGGCGCTCTACTCCCACGCCGGACGGTTGGGCTCGCTGCTGGCGCGCTTCGGCGCCGCTTTCCGGCCGGAGGCCGAATCGCTGCTCGACCAGGTCGGCATGCTCGACCAGGCCGAGCGGCCGTGTGGCGTGCTGGCCTACGGCGATCTGAAGCGGGTCGAGCTCGCCATGGCGCTCGCCAACCAGCCGCGGCTGCTCTTGATGGACGAGCCGACCGCCGGCATGGCGCCCAAGGAGCGCGTGGCGCTGATGGCGCTGGCGGCGCGCCTGGCGCGCGCGCAGAAGATCGCCGTGCTGTTCACCGAGCACGACATGGACGTGGTGTTCAGCCAGGCCGACCGCATCATCGTGCTCGATCGCGGCCAGCTCATCGCCGGCGGCCGGCCCGCCGACGTCCGCGCCAACCCCGACGTGCGCGCAGTCTACCTGGGGAGCGGGCACTGATGCTTTGCCGGAACGCGGACCTGTGCGCGACCAGCGAGGAGTGCCCATGCTCCTCGTGAAAGATCTTCACGCCTACTATGGCCGCGCCCATATCCTGCACGGCGTGTCGCTCGCGGCGGCGGCCGGCGAGGTCGTGGCTCTGCTCGGCCGCAACGGCGCCGGCAAATCGACGGTGATGAAGACCATCATGGGCCTGGTGCCGGCGGCATCCGGCGAGGTCGTGTTCGCCGGCCGCCGCATCGAGCGCCTGCCGCCGCACCGCATCGCACAGCTCGGTTTGGGCTGGGTGCCCGAGGATCGCCGCATCTTCACCGAGCTGTCGGTGATGGAGAATCTCGCAGTCGGCCGCCAGCCGGCGCGCGCCGATGCGCCGTCGTGGAGCGAGGACAAGCTGTTCACGCTGTTTCCCAATCTCGCGGCGATGCGCGAGCGGCCGGGTGGGCGCATGTCGGGCGGCGAGCAGCAGATGCTCACCATCGCCCGCACCCTGATGGGCAATCCGCGCTGCGTGCTGCTCGACGAGCCGTCCGAGGGCCTCGCCCCGATCATCGTCGAGCAGATGGCGCGCTCGGTCCGGGCGCTCAAGGAAGAGGGCCTGTGCGTGCTTCTGAGCGAGCAGAACCTGCATTTCTCCCAGGCGGTGGCCGACCGCGCCTACATCATCGAGAAGGGCCAGATCCGCTTCGGCGGCACCATGGCCGAGCTGGCCGCCGACGCTTCCCTTCGTGAGCAGTATCTTTCGGTGTAGATCATGTGCGTTTTTCTTCCGGGACCGCGGGCCTCCAGGCCCGCTCATGACGATGAGGCGGACCTGGAGGTCCGCGCTCCGGCAAGACATGAGGCGCCACTGGAGGTCCGCGCTCCCAGCAATCGAGTCTAACCATGCCCCCACGCATCCTCACCGTCGGCATCGATGTCGGCGGCACCTTCACCGACCTGCTGGCGGTCGATCCGCGCTCCAACGCCGTGCTGCTCGCCAAGGTGCCGACCACGGTCGACAACCAGGCGATCGGCTTCATGGCGGCGCTCGCCTCGGCCGGCGCCGATCCCGCCGCCGTGCAGGCGCTGGTCCATGGCACGACCACCACCACCAACGCGCTGCTCGAACGCAAGATCGCCAAGGTCGGCCTGATCACCACCAAAGGCTTTCGCGACGTGCTGGAGCTCGGGCGCCGCACGCGGCCGCAGCCCTACGGCCTGCGCGGCACCTTCGATCCCCTGATCAGCCGCGAATATCGCCTGGAAGTGCTCGAACGCATGGATGCCGACGGCAAGGTGCTGACCCCGCTCGACGAGGCGGCAGTGGCCGAGGCGGCCAACAAGCTCCTGGCGCTGGGTTGCGAGGCGGTCGTGATCCATTTCCTGCACAGCTACATCAACCCCGCGCACGAGAGGCGCGCCGCCGAGATCGTCCATGGCCTGTGGCCCAACGGCTACGTCACGGCCGGCCACGCCATCCTGTCGGAGTATCGCGAGTACGAACGCGGCGTGACGGCCGCCGTCAACGCCTCGGTGCAGCCGGTGCTCGACCGCTACCTGACGCGGCTCAGGCTCGAGCTCCTGGGCAAAGGCTTCGATCGCGACATCCTGGTGATGCAGGGCAATGGCGGCACGGCCTCCTCGCAGTTCATCGCGCTCTCTGCCGTGAACACCGTGATGTCGGGTCCGGCATCGGGCGTCATGGCGGCGGCCTATACCGGCCGAGCCTCGGGCCACGAAAATCTCATCACCTACGACATGGGCGGCACCTCGACCGATGTCGGCCTGATCGAGGGCGCCGTGCCGCAGGTCTCGGGCGAGCTCGAGCTGGAATATGCCATGCCGATCCACGTGCCGATGGTCGACGTGCACACGATCGGCGCGGGCGGCGGCTCGATCGCCTCGGTCGACGCCGCGGGCATGCTGCGGGTCGGGCCGGAGAGCGCCGGCGCCCGGCCGGGCCCGATCTGCTACGGCAAGGGTGGTGCCGAGCCGACGATCACCGACGCCAACCTGATCCTGGGCCGCCTCGATCCCGGCCGGCTGCTCGGCGTCGACCATCCGGTGACGCTCGACCATGTGCGCGGCTTGGTCGAGGAGAAGATCGGCCGCCGCCTCGGCCTCGACGCGGAGTCCGCCGCTGCCGCCATCCTGCGCGTCGCCAACGACCGCATGGCTGGCGCCATCCGCCTGGTGTCGCTGGCACGCGGCCACGATCCGCGCGACTTCGCGCTGTTCGCCTTCGGCGGCGCCGGCCCGCTGCACGCGACCGCACTGGCGCGCGAGCTTGCCATCCCGACCGTGCTGGTGCCGGCGCGGCCCGGCATCACCAATGCGCTGGGCTGCGTCGTGGCCGATCTGCGCCACGACTATGTGCGTACCGTCAACAAGCCTCTGTCGGCGATCGACGATGCGACCGTCGCCGCGATCTATGCCGAGCAGGCGGCCGAAGGCCGCGCCACCATCGCCAAGGAAGCCGTACCGGTGCGCGAGCTGCGCCGCGTGCTCTCGGCCGACATGCAGTTCCAGGGCCAGAGCCACATCCTGTCGGTCGCGGTCGAGAACGAACGCATCGGCGTCGACGGCCTGCGCCAGGCCTTTGCCGCCGCGTACTGGCGCCGCTTCGGCATCGAGCTGCCCGAGATTCCGCCGGTGCTGGTCAACCTCCACACCGCGGTGATCGGCGTACGGCCGGAGATATCGCTCGCCGCGCTGGCTGCCGGCGCGCGCGCGCCGACCCTGAAAGCAGCCCAGGTCAGCGAGCGCCGCGTCTGGTTCGCTGACGGCTGGCATCAGACGCCGATCTACGCCCGCGAGAAGCTGCCGCTCGACGCCGCGTTCGACGGGCCAGCGATCCTGGAGCAGCTCGATTGCACGACCGTCGTCGAGCCGGGCGATCGCGTGACCCAGGACACGCTCGGCAATCTGCTGATCGCGGTCCGTGGCTAGCGAAAGGGGTCGTTTCCTGGAAATCGTGCGGCGCAACCCTATGCTTGTGTCGATTCTCGACAGATGGCCCGAGGTCGCCTTGCCCGATGGCTGGCTGGTCGCCGGGTGCCTGGCGCAGACGGTATGGAACGATGCTTTCGGCTTGCCGTTCGGTCATGGCATTGCCGATATCGACATCGTCTACTTCGATGCCGACGATCTCGACGCCGAGACCGAGGAGCGCCACGCGGTGCGCCTTCGCCGTGCCTTCCGCGATCTCGGTGTCCGGCTGGACGTCAAAAACGAGGCGCGAGTCCATCTTTGGTACGAAGCCAAGTTCGGCCGACCTCTCACGCCTTACATCTCGACCGAGGACGCCATCACGACCTTTCCGACCACGGCCACGGCGGTCGGTGTGCAGCCGAGCGGTGACGGGCTGCAGGTCTTCTCGCCCTGCGGTCTGACGGATTTGTTGGGCTTGATCGTGCGCCCCAACAAGAAGCAGATCACACAAGCGATCTACGACGCCAAGGTGGCGCGCTGGCGGCAGCTTTGGCCGGGCCTCCGCGTGATGCCGTGGCAGGACGAGCCGGACCCTGGAGAAGGCGCTGTATGAAAATCACCGACGTCACCTGCCATATCCTGCAATGCAAGGTCGACAAGCCGTTCGTGTCGGCCCGCGGCTGGGTCTACGGCACGCGCTCGACCTGCCTGGTCGAGATCTCGACCGACCAAGGCGTCACCGGCTGGGGCGAGTGCTATGGGCCGTCGGCCGTGGCGAAAGCCTTCATCGACAGCCAGTACAAGCCGCGCCTGATCGGCCGCGACCCGTTCGACGTCGAGGCGATCTGGGAGGATCTCTACAATCGCATAAAGGACTACGGCACGACCGGCATGGCGATCTCGGCGATTTCCGGCATCGACATCGCGCTGTGGGACATCATGGGCCGCGCCGTCGGCAAACCGGTACACAAGCTGATCGGCGGCGCCTATCGCAGCGAGGTCGTGCCCTATGCCACGGGACTCTACTTCATCGACATGAACCGGCTGATCGAGGAGGCGGTCGAAGAGGCGCTGGAGTTCAAGGAAGCGGGCTTCCGCGCCATCAAGATGAAGATCGGTTTGGGCGACCTCGAGCTCGATGCGCGGCGCGTCGGCGCGGTGCGCCGGGCGATCGGGCCGGACATCAAGCTCGCGGTCGACGCCAACCACTGCTTCTCGGTGCCCAACGCCATCAAGCTTGGCCGCCTGCTGGAGGAGCACGACATCCTGTGGTTCGAGGAACCGATCAGCCCGGAGGATCACGACGGCTACATCGAGGTCACCCGCGCTCTCGACATGGCGGTGGCGGGCGGCGAGAACGATTTCACGCGCTGGGGCTTTCGCGACGTCATCGCGAAGAAGGCGATGGACATCGTGCAGCCCGATCTCTGCGCCGCCGGCGGCTTCTCCGAGTGCCGCAAGATCGCAACGCTCGCCAGCGCCTTCGGCGTCGAATGCGTGCCGCATGCCTGGGGCTCGGCGATCGGGTTGGCGGCGACGGTGCAGTTCCTAGCGGCCTTGCCCGACCAGCCGCCGGCCTTCCGCCCGATGCCGCCCATGCTGGAGTTCGAGCAGACGCCCAACCCGCTGCGAGACCATCTGGCGCAGCAGCCGATCGAGCAGAAGGCGGGCATCGTCAAAGTGCCGACGGGGCCGGGGCTGGGTATCGAGATCGATCGCGCAGCGTTGGCAAAGTGTAAGGTGGCCTAGGCGGTTAACGTCATCCCGACCGGAGCCGAGCGTAGCGAGGCGACGTCGGAGGGCTCCTTCGTCGATGCATCGGCAAGAAAGATCCCTCGGCTACGCCGCCCTTCCGGCGGCTCCGCTCGGGATGACGATCCTGGGAGAACGCACAATGAAAATCGTCGACGTCAAAGCCTATCCCACGTCGTTCCGCGTGCCGAAGGAGCGGCAGGTGTCGCTGGGCATCGGCACCATGACCAAGCGCGATTGCGTCATGGTCAAGGTCACGACCGAGGACGGCCTGGTCGGCTGGGGCGAGAGCCATCATGCGCGCTCGCCGGGCAGCATCGGCCATCTGATCGACACCACCCTGAAAGGCTTCGTCGTCGGTATGGATGCCGCCGACACGGTCGGCATCTGGGCCAAGATCTACAAGTTCCAGCTCGGCAGTCACGGCATGGGGGCGGCCACCGCCATGGCGATGAGCGGCATCGACCAGGCGCTGTGGGACATCAAGGGCAAGGCGGTGGGCTGGCCGCTCTACAAGCTTCTCGGCGGCTCGGGCAAGCCGGTGCCGGCCTATGCCGGCGGCATCTCGCTCGGCTACCAGGAGCCGCAGTCGCTGGTCGCCGAGGCCGAGCCGATGGTCGAGGCGGGCTACAAGGCGCTGAAGCTTCGCATCGGCGACACGGTGGCCAACGATATCGCGCGCATGACGGCGATCCGCCGCCGCTTTCCCGAGATCGCGATCCTGACCGACGCCAACACCGGCTACACGGTGGCCGACGTGCGCCGCGTCATGCCGGCGATGGACGAGCTCGACATCGCCTGGCTGGAGGAGCCGTTCCCGGCGCACGACCATCGATCCTATTCCCTTGCCCGCACGTTCGGCCGCACGCCGCTCGCCGCCGGCGAGAACCACTACACGCGCTTCGAGTTCCACCGCCTGATCGAGGACGGCGTGATCACCATTCTGCAGCCCGATCTCTCCAAGAGCGGCGGCATCACCGAGGTGCAGCGCATCGCCGCCGCCGCCTCGATGTGGAAGCTGCCGATCCATCCGCACAGCTCGATGACCGGGCTGAACCACGCCGTGTCGATCCATTTCCTGGCCGCGATCGACAATGGCGGCTACTTCGAGGCCGACCTCTCGGTCGCCAACAAGTTCCGCGACGAGCTGGGCAGCGCGCCGTGGAAGATCGGCAAGGACGGCTGCGTGCGACCACTCGAGGGCCCCGGCATCGGCGTCGAGATCGACGAGACGTTCCTCGCCAACCATCCGGTGATCGAGGGGCCGGGCTATGTCTAGGGCCAGCGGGGGGGGGGGGGGACAGCACTGC
>VGCQ01000119.1 GCA_016870055.1 Alphaproteobacteria bacterium
GAACGCTGCACCCGTAGCTCAGTTGGATAGAGCGCTGCCCTCCGAAGGCAGAGGTCACACGTTCGAGTCGTGTCGGGTGCGCCATTTAATTTCAGCGTCTTAGGGATGATTCCACAACGACATTAGTCACTTTTTAAGTCCCTCCCGTCGCCGCGACTGCATTGAGCAGGTCCGCCAGGTCCTCGGGGTATCCGAGCGGCGGGCCTGCTTGGTGCTTGGCCAGCATCGATCGACCCAGCGCAAACACCCGCAGGATGACGCCGACGAGCGGCTGTTGACCGCGGACATCGTCGAACTGGCGCGGTCATATGGGCGCTACGGCTATCGACGCATCCATGCGCTCGTGGCACAGGCCGGCTGGGACATCAGCCTGTCGGTGGTCGAGCGGATCTGGCGGCGGGAGGGTCTCAAGGTGCCGAAGAAGCAACCCAAACGGCGGCGGCTCTGGCTCAACGACGGCTCCTGCATCCGGCTGCGGCCGGAACGGCCGGGCCATGTCTGGAGCTACGATTTCGTCGAGGACATCACCTGGAACGGAAGGAAGTATCGCATGCTGAACATCGTCGACGAGTTCAGCCGGGAGTGTCTCGCGATGGTGCCGCAGCGCCACTTCCGGTCGGACGATGTACTGGCGGTCCTGGCTGAACTCTTCATCGAGCGGGGGCCGCCGGAGCATATCAGATCGGACAACGGCCCTGAGTTCGCTGCCAACGCGGTGAAGGACTGGCTCGGCAGGGTTGGGGTGAAGACGCTCTTCATCGAGCCTGGCAGCCCCTGGGAGAATGGCTACATCGAGTCATTCAACGCCCGCCTGCGCGACGAGCTGCTCAATGGTGAGATCTTCTATACCCTGGACGAAGTTCACGTCGTGACCGGATGGTGGCGCGATCACTACAACAAGCTCCGTCCGCACAGCGCCTTGGGATACCGGCCACCCGCTCCCGAGGCGATCATGCCAAGCTGGCCGCTCGGCTCCGCTGCGCTCCGCCTCCCGGCCAGCTTGGCATCAGATGGCGCATTGAACTAACATCATGCCTGGACCACTCTTCGCAGGCAGTCCACGCGGGCCGGGGAACTTTCTTGCCAGCACATCCTGCAAGACGGCCTTGTCCAGGCTCAGCTCGGCAAGCAGCTTCTTCAGCCGCTGGTTCTCCTCGCTGACCTGCTTCAGTTCCCGCACCTGGTCCGGCTGCAGCCCGCCATACTGCTTCTTCCAGCGACAGAACGTCTGCTCGGAAATCCACACCTGCCGGATCAGGTCCGGAACCGGCAGCCCGAGCTCCGCCTGCTACAGGATCGCAACAACCCGCTCAACCGAATACCGCTTCCTCTTCATGGCAAGATGACCTACCGCCAAAGGATCGGTTCGCCGAAGAGCCAACATCGATCCTGGACTGCTTTGCCAATGTCACTTCAATTCGATCAATGACTTAGCGCCATATGATGGTGGGGTCGCAGTTGGACGCGATTTCACAATGATCGAGCTGGAGAGTCCGCCGCCGGACTGGGATGGTGTGTTCGTGGCGCTCAAGAAGTAGTCTGGGTGGCGACATACTTGACCGCTGTCCGGCTGGAGGTGCGCAAAAGGAGAGGCACACTCTCGCTGGATTCAAACGTGCTGGATTAGGCCATCGTAGCCTGCCACCCACCCGCCAACAGATAAACGCGACTACTGTGCCCTGGACGCGAGCGGTGGATTCAGGGGAGCAAGCGTGCTTTTGAGCTCGGCGAGGTCAGCGTCATCAAGGGGTAGTGCCGGCTTTCGGCAGATTCCAACATCGCCCCCCAACAGGTTGACCGCCGCCTTGACCGACGAGTTGTAATCATGCGTCCAGAAGAACAGCTGCGGAGCCAGGATCGTCTTCCACACCGCGGCAGCCGCGCTGAGATCGCCTTTCGTGACCAGGTCGTACATGCGCACGGCTTCCCTCGCGACCACGTTGGCGCCACCCCAGATCAGGCCCGGGCAGCCCGCGACCAGCGCCTGATAGGCGAGGGCGTCGCCGCCGTTCAGCACCTTGCCGCCGGTCGCGATCAGCTGCTGGATGCGGGTGAAGTCGCCGGTGCTATCCTTGATGTAGTCGATGTTGTCGAGTTCCAGCAGTTCCTTGAACAGGTTGGGCGTGATGTCGCGGTTGGTGTTCTGGGGGATGTTGTAGACGATGATCGGCGTCTTGACCGCGCGCGCCACCTGTTCGAAGTGCCACATCACGCCGTCCATGGTCGGACCCTCGAAATAGGGCGGCAGCATCATGATCGCGTCGGCGCCGAGGCCTTCCGCGAACTTCGCGTTCTCGATCGCGTCCGTGGTGCGGACGGCGGAGGATTGCGCGATGAACTTCGCCTTGCCACGCACCCGCGCCGCGATCGACTGGTGGACCTGGCGGCGCTCCGCCTCGCTCAGATAGGCGAACTCGCCGGTGCCGCCGCAGGAGACGATGCCGTGGACGCCGGCCCCAAGCAGCCGGTCGAGATGCGCAGACAGCGCCTTCTCGTTCACCGCTTCGGTTACCTTGTCGAACGGCGTGCAGGTCGGAACGAAGATTCCCTTGAGCTCGGACATGACGCTTTCTCCCTGTTCTGTCTAGTTGCGCCGCAGCGGCACGACTCTTGGATCGGCCTCGGCCCCAGCTTCTGGCTCGGCCGGATAAAGGCTGCGCCAACCAGCGGGCAGAGTCGCTTCCCAGCGTCGGAAATCGGCGATCATCCGCTGCTCTTCCAGCAGCGGCGGTTCCGACATCGGGGGGAGCACGCGCCGCCATGCCGGCACGCCCGTGCTGTCGGCGGTGATCGCCTTGATCGAGGCGATGAATGGCCGGCGCGAAAGCACCATGTCGGCGCTCAGGATTTGCTGGATGTGGCGACGGCGCTCGAACAGGTTCGGCGCGTCGAGCATCGCGCGCATCAGCCGCGGCATCACGTTGGCAAGGCCGCAGATCGTGCCGCGCCCGCCGCTCGCCAGTACCTGCGGCACATGCGTCTCGCTGCCGGTGAAGATCGAGAGGTGAGAGAACCGCCGCAGCAGCGCCTCCGTGAAATCAAGATCGCCGCCGCTATCCTTGATTCCCGCGATCTGTCCGGGATAGCGCTCATCCAGGCGCCGCACCACGTTCGGCGTCACCGGCACGCCGCAGATGTCGGGGAAGTGATAGAGATAAAGCCGCAGGTCCGGCCGCGCGATCGCGTCGATCACCGACGCATAGAACCGGAACGCGCCGTCGTCGGTGATGCCGCCGCGATAGAGGCAGGGCGGCATCAGCAGCACGCCATTGACCTTCTGATCGATGGCATGGCGCGCGAGCGCGACGACATCCGGGATCGACAGCGCGCCGACGGAAACGATGATGCGGTCCGCCGGGATGCCGGCGGCGATGACCTGCTCCAGCGCCGCCGTGCGATCGGCGATGCAGAACTCGGCGCCTTCGCCGGTCGTGCCGAACAGCGTCACGCCATCGCAACCATCCGCCATCAAGCGCCGGCAGCGCTCAATCAGCAGCGCGACATCGGGCCGGTGCCGCTCCGTGATCGGCGTCGCGACCGCCACCACCAGGCAATCGCGCATGGGAAGACCACTCAATTTGCTGCATTCCCCTGTTGATGGATCACCGCGCGGTGTCGTTCCCGTGCGAGGTTGAACCGCATGTCAGATCATGGTGCCAGATTGGCGATTGTCAACAATCCGCTTGACGGCATCCGGCGTCGATGGGAGCATTTCATTGAAGCAAGGGGCGTGGTCCAAAGCGGCCACGGAACACCGCGAAGCGCGGCAGTTGGGCAGGAAACAAGGTGAAATCAGCGCGATCCGTGAAGGTCGACCGGCGTCCGCTCGATTGGCGGGCCGCCGATGTCCTGCGCGAACAGATCCTAAGCGGCAAGCTGGTGCCGGGCCAGCGCATCACCGAGGCCGCGCTGGCGGCGCAGCTGGAGGTCAGCCGCGGCACGCTGCGCGCCGCCCTGCGCTCGCTCGCGCACGAAGGGCTGATCGAGCAGGTCGCCTACACCAAGTGGAGGCTGCCGGAATTGTCCAACGGCGATGCGTGGGAGCTCTACACCCTGCGCGGCATGCTGGAGGGGATGGCGGCGCACCTCGCGGCGCAGCACCGCACCCAGGATTGCGTCGTGACCCTGACAGCGGCGTTTGAGCGGCTGGTGACCGCGGTCGCGTCCCGGCGCCATGCGCGCGTCGCGGAAGCTGATCTCGCGCTGCACAAGACCATCGTCGCCATCACCGGGCACCAGCGCCTCATCGATCAGTATCACCTGCTCGAGCAGCAGGTGTGCCACTACATCGTCCATTCCAACGCGCTGATCATGGACCTCAACCAGATCGTCTCGGAACATGAGCCGATCGTGCGTGCGATCATCGCCGGCGACGCGGTCAAGGCGGAGCGGTTGGCGCGGGCGCACAACGCGCCCGAGGTCGAGCGCGCCGCGGCCGCGATGGCGCAGGAACAGGTGGAGCCGGCGACCGAACCGCCGATCCGGACGACGCGGAGCAAGCAGAGACCAAAGGCGGCCACGCGTGCGCGCAAAGCCGCATAGGGGTGGGATCAAGAACAACTGCCGCAACAGAGGGAGGTTGGTATGAAGACCACGATCATCGGCAAGCCGTTCGGCCGCCGCGCAGTGCTGGCAGGGGGCGCCGCGGCGCTCTCGATGCCCTTCATCGTCAAGTCGAGCTTGGCCGACGCCAAGCCGTTCCGCATTTCGCTGCCGGACAATGAGGAGACGTGGCAGGCGAAGAACCTGCAGCAGTTCAAGAAGTCGCTCGACGCCAGCGCGCCGGGTCAGTTCGACGTGCAGATCCACTACAACGGCACGCTGTTCGGCCAGGGCACCGAGATCGAGGCGATGCAGCGCGGCAATCTCGAGGTCGGCATGGTCTCGCCGCAGGACATCGCCGCGCTCATTCCTGAATACTCGGTCTTCACCTGCGGCTACCTGATGCGCGACCCCGCGCATCTCGACGCGATCTATGACGGCGATATCGGCGCCGAGTACAAGGCCCGGGTCGAGAAGGAGGTCGGCATCACGCTGGTGAAGAGCCAGTATCTCGGCACGCGCCACGTGATCCTGCGCGAGGCGAAGGACGTCAACAAGCCGGAGGACCTCGCTGGGCTGAAGCTGCGCATGCCAGGCTCGGAAGCCTGGCAGTTCCTCGGCAATGCGCTCGGCGCCAACGCCACGCCGCTCGCTTTCGAGGAGGTCTATCTCGCCATGCAGACCGGCACCATCGACGGCCTGGAGAACCCGCTGCCCGACGCCATGGCGGCGAAGTTCTACGAAGTCTCCAAGCAGATCGTGCTGACCTCGCACATGGTCGCCAACACCTTCTTCGCGGTGGCGAGTGAATACTGGAACGGTCTCAGCGACGAGCAGCGCGCGGCCATCACCGCCGCCGAGGTCGACGGCAAGAAGGTGAACGACGAGGGCGTGGTTGCGACGGAGAAGGACGCCGTGGCATTCATGGAAGGCAAGGGTCTGAAGGTCACCACGCCCGACGTCGCCGCCTTCCGCGCCAAGGTGCTCGACGCCTTCGTCAATTCCGACTTCTCGAAGAACTGGCCGGCTGGCATGCTGGACCGTATCAAGGCCGCCTGATCGACTGCAGGAGCTTGGCGCGCAAGGATGAGGATGCTCGAATGACCAGCCCTGGCGCCAAGTTCAAGCGTTTCACCGAACTGGCCGCGGCAGCGATGTTCGCGGCCATGTTCGGCGCCTTCGTGGTGCAGATCGTCAGCCGCTACGTCTTCAACGCACCGGTGTCTTGGTCGCTGGAGATCTGCTCCATCACCTATGTCTGGGTCGTGTTCTGGTCCTGCAACCTGCTGCTGACCGAGCGCCAGCACATCGTGTTCGATGTGCTCTACAAGACATTTCCGCCACGCTGGCGTCGGATCGTCGCCATGGTCAACACGGCGACCTTGGGCCTGATCTTCCTCGCCGCCCTGCCGACGATCCTGGAATACATCGATTTCCTCGGGCGGCGGAAGACCATGATCCTGAGAATCCCGTTCGATTACGTCTACGCCTGCTTCGGCGTATTCCTGATCGCCGCGATCATCGGAGCTGCGCTGCGGCTGCGCCGCCTCGCCGGCCCCACCTGGCAGCAGCATCTGTAGAACAAGGTCGCAGCGATGAGCCTCGGCATAGTCGTCATGCTCGGGCTGTTCTTTCTGTGGATGGTCCTCGGCATGCCGATCGGGCATGCCATGCTGCTGGCGGGCATCGTCTACCTGCTGCTGACCGGACAGGACCTGGCGATCATCGCGACGCAGAGCCTGAACGGCATGTTCTCCAGTTTCGTGCTCATGTCGGTGCCGCTGTTCATCCTTTCTGCCGACATCATGAACGCCAGCAAGATCACCGACCGGCTGTTCGAATTCGCCAATCTGCTGGTCGGGCGCCTGCGCGGCGGCCTCGCCCATGTGAACGTGGTCGCCAGCGTGATCTTTTCCGGCATGAGCGGCAGCGCGCTCGCGGACGCCGCAGGTCCCGGCAAGCTCGAGGTCGACATGATGGTGAAGGCCGGTTACAAGCCGGGCTTCGCCGCCGCGGTCAGCACCACCTCCGCGATCGTGGGCCCGATCATCCCGCCGTCGATCCCGATGGTGCTCTACGGCGTCGTCTCGAACACCTCCATCGGCTACCTGTTCATGGCCGGCGTCATTCCCGGCCTCTTGCTGTCCCTGGCTCAGATGGGCGTGATCGCGTTCCAGGCGAAGCGGCGCAACTTCCCGATCCAGCCGCGCCCGACGCGCGCGCATGCGATCGAGACGGTGAAGACGACGCTGCCGGCCCTGTTCCTGCCGGTCATCCTCTTGGGCGGAATCTATAGCGGCGCGGTCACGCCGACCGAGGCCGCCGCCGTTGCCGCCGCCTATGCGCTGATCCTGGCACTGTTCTGGTATCGCAGCCTGCCGCTCGCCAGGCTGGTGGATGTCTTCGTCGAATCGACGCGCTCGACCGCGATCGTCGCCATCACCATCGCCGGCGCGCTGGTGATGAACTGGGTGGTGGCGTCCGAGCAGATTCCGGGTGCGCTCGGCGCCTGGATGGTCTCGCTCGACATGTCGCCGGCCATGTTCCTGCTGGCCGTCAACATCCTTTTCCTGATCCTGGGCTGCTTCCTCGACACGCTGCTGATGCTGCTGGTCCTGGTGCCGATCCTGATGCCGGCGGTGACCGGCCTCGGCATCGATCCCGTGCACTTCGGCGTCACCATCATCATCAACATGATGATCGGCCTGGTGACGCCGCCGATGGGCGCGCTGATGTTCCTGATATCCGGCGTGTCGGGAATCCCGGTCGGCGCGATCATGAAGGAGGTTTGGCCGTTCCTCCTGGTGCTCATTGCCTTGCTGTTCGTCCTCGTTCATGTGCCGCAATTGACGCTTTGGCTGCCCGAGTTGCTGGGCTATCAGCCGCTCCAGCCGCAATAGGAGACCGAGATGCCCGCCATGAAGGAACCGGTGAACGGCGTTCCGCGCTACCGCCATTTCATCAACGGCCAATGGACCGATTCCACGGTCAAGGAGTGGATCGAGGTCGAGAACCCGGCGACCGGCGCCGTCATCGCCACGGTGCCGAGAGGCAGCGCCGACGACGCCGACCGCGCCCTGGTCGCGGCCGCGGCGGCGCAGCCTGCCTGGGAGGCGCTGCCGCCGATCGAGCGGGCCAAGCTGCTGATCGGCCTGGCGCGGCTGATCCTGGAGAATCGCGACCGCCTCGCGCGGCTGGTGGTGGCGGAGCAGGGCAAGCCGCTGACCGAAGCGCGCGGCGAGATCGAGGGCACCGCGCTCTACCTCACCTATGCGGCGGAAGAGGCACGGCGCATCACCGGCGACATCATTCCGTCGGACAATGCCGACGAGCAGGTTTGGATCCAGCGCGTTGCGCATGGCGTCGTCGTCGGCCTCACTGCCTGGAACTATCCGGCGGCGCTGACCACGCGCAAGATGGGCCCCGCGCTCCTGGCCGGCAACACCATCGTGATCAAGTCGCATGAGGGGACACCGCTCTCCGCCTTCGAGATCGCGCAGCTGTCGACGCAACTCGACTTTCCACCGGGCGTCATCAACGTGGTGAGCGGCACTGGCGAGGGGCTGGGCGCGGCGCTGGTGAAGCACCCGATCCCGCGCCTGATCACTCTGACGGGCAGCGTGCGGGCGGGCAAGGAGATCTTTCGTGCCGCTGCCGACGATCTCAAGATTTTGCGCCTGGAACTGGGCGGCAAGGCGCCGTTCATCGTCGGCGAGGACGCCGATATCGGCGCGGCGGTGAAGGCGGCGGTCGCCTCGAGGTTCGAGAATTGCGGCCAGATCTGCATCTGCAACGAGCGCATGTACGTGCATGAGCGCGTGGCCGACGAGTTCACCGACAGGTTCGTGCGCGCGGTCAAGGCGTTGAAGGTCGGCGATCCGCTGACCATGGTCGATGTCGGCCCGAAGTTCAGCGGGGCGGAGCTGGACAAGGTCGAGCGCATGGTGAAGGTGGCGACCGCCGGCGGCGCCAAGGTGCTGACCGGCGGCAACCGCCTGACCGAAGGCGCGTTCGCGCGCGGCCACTGGTTCGAGCCGACGGTGCTCAGCGCTGTCGACAACCGCATGCCGATCATGCAGGACGAGGTCTTCGGCCCGGTGATCCCGCTGATGACGGTGACTGATTTCGACGAAGGCCTGCGCCTTGCTAACGAGTCCCGTTACGGCCTCTCGGCCTATGTCTTCACCAAGGACATGCGGCGCCTGATGCGCCTCACGCGCGAGCTAAAGTTCGGCGAAATTTATGTCAACCGTCCGGGCGGCGACGCGGTCCACGCCCACCACGCGGGCCTGCGGCACAGCGGCATCGGCGGCGAGGATGGAAAATACGGCCTCGATGCCTACTTCCAGAAGAAGACCATCTATGTGAACTTCGCGTGATACACCGACGGCCCTTGGCCGACGGGAGGACGCACGAGATGAGCAACAGGAGTAACCAGCCGCCGGTCCTGCACCTGAATCCGGCCGACCCGCTGGTCGTCGCCACGCGCGATCTGGCGGCGGGGGAAGAGATCGGCCTGGGTGAGGTGAAACCCGTCGAGCCGATTGCGCGCGGGCACAAGCTGGCGGTCAAACCGATCGAGAGCGGCGCGCCGGTGCGTAAGCTCGGCCAGATCATCGGCACGGCGACGAAGCCGATTGCGCCCGGCCAGCACATCCACGTCCACAACGTCGAGTTTCGGCCGAGCGCCGCCGATCACGGCATCGGCGTGCATCGCAGCAACCTGCCAGTGCTGCCGGAATCCGAGGCGGCGACCTTCGAGGGCATCGTGCGCGCCGACGGCTCGGTCGCGACTCGCAACTACATCGGCGTGCTGACGACGGTGAACTGCTCCGCGCACGTCGCGCGCATGATCTCCGACCACTTCCGGATGTCAGGCGAACTGAAGCAGTTTCCCAACGTCGATGGCGTCGTGGCGCTGACGCACAAGAGCGGCTGCGCGGGCGGCGAGGAGACCGAGGGCAATCACACATTGTGTCGCACTGTTGCCGGCTACGCGCGCCACCCCAACTTTGCCGCCGTGCTGATCATCGGTCTTGGCTGCGAGGCGAACCAGATGCCCCGCCTGGTCGAGGCCGAGGCCCTGCAAACCGGCGTGCGCATCCACACCCTGGTCATCCAGGAAACCGGCGGTACGCGCAATACGGTCGAGGCCGGCATCGCGCGCATCCGCGCCTTGCTGCCGGTGGCGAACGCCATCAAGCGCCAGCCCGTGCCGGCGACGCAACTCACGCTCGGCCTGCAGTGCGGCGGCTCCGACGGCTTCTCCGCGATCACCGCCAATCCGGCGCTGGGCGTGGCGGCGGACCTACTGGTGCGCAACGGCGGCACCGCTATCCTCAGCGAGACGCCGGAGATTTACGGCGCCGAGCACATGCTGCTGGGCCGCGCGGTCAGCCAGGAGGTTGGGCACAAGCTGCTCGACCTCCTGCGCTGGTGGGAAGGTTATGCTGCACGCAACAACGAGTCCCTCGACAACAATCCATCGCCCGGCAACAAGGCGGGCGGCCTCACCACCATCCTCGAGAAGTCGCTCGGCGCCGCCGCGAAGGGCGGACGCAGCGACATGGTCGACGTCTACAAATACGCCGAACCGGTGACCAAGCGCGGCTTTGTGTTCATGGATACACTTGGCTACGATCCGGTTTCCGTGACCGGGCAAGTGGCGGGCGGCGCCAACATGATCTGTTTCACCACCGGGCGCGGTTCGTGCTTCGGCTGCAAACCGGCGCCGAGCCTGAAGCTCGCCACCAATACGCCGATGTACAATCGTATGTCCGACGACATGGACATCAATTGCGGATCGATCCTCGATGGCGGCGCAACGGTCGAGGAGATGGGCGAGCAGATCTTCCAATTGATCCTCAAGACCGCATCTGGGCAGCGCAGCAGGAGCGAACTGCTCGGTTATGGCGAAGATGAGTTCGCGCCCTGGCATCTCGGAGCAACCTTGTGAGCCGATGGCCGCCCGGCCAGAGCATGTGGAAGGCTCTGACTGGCACACCGGACCGCATGCGAGCCTCCTGCGCCGGCATGCGTTGCATTTCGAGTTGGCATGACCTCCGAAGCCGGCTGGGTAAGCCAAAGGCGATCCTTTGTCTTGGCAATGGGCCATCGTCGGAGGATACCAGCGTCGACAGCGTGGAATTCGACTGCCTGTTTCGGGTCAACTGGATGTGGAGCGAGCGTGGCGTCCATCGCGATCCGAACGTTGTGTTCACCGCCGATCTCGATGGGCCCTCGGGACCCGCGGTACCGATCATCTGCTTCCCGACGCGGGAAGATGCGAATCGCATTATCGCCAGCTATGTGCGGCGACGAGTCGTGCCGCGCATGGAGTATCTGGTTTTCCCCGAACTGCCCTCGCCATTCAGTGATCGGACATGGCCGCATCGGCCTACCAACGGCGCGCTGATGGTCGCGGCCGCTGTTCTGCTTCGCCCAAGCCAGATCATCATCGCCGGCATCGACCTCTATCTTCATCCGGCTGGAAAGTACCCTGGCGCGACGCCAGAGCTGAATCGGTATGATGATATCCACCATCGAGATACCGACCTCGCCATCATAGGTCTCGCCTTGGACCGGTTCGGCGGCGATACCACGATCCTCAGCGAACACCTGCGATCGGCACTGCGGCCGTGAGGGGTCAGAGCCAGTAGATTGCTCGACGATCCTCAACGCTGCGGGGGATGCCGGCTTTTCCATGGGCTTGTCACGTTCGCGGCCCTTGCGGAACGCCAGCGAGCGGCGTAGCGATAGTCATGACCCCGCCTGACTATGCCGGTTACCGCTTTCCATCCGACGTGATCCAGCGCGCCGTCTGGATGTATCTCCGCTTCACCCTGAGCTACCGCGATGTCGAGGACCTGCTCGCCGAGCGCGGCGTCGAGGTGTCGTACGAGACGATCCGTCGGTGGGTGACGACGTTTGGGCCGCTCATTGCACGTCGGCTGCGCGCGCGACGGCCGGTCCCGCACCGGCGCTGGCACCTCGACGAGATGTTCGTCCGGATCGAGGGCAAGCAGATGTATCTCTGGCGCGCCGTCGATGCCGAGGGTGAGGTGCTCGAGGTGTTGGTTCAGGCCAGGCGAGACGCGGTTGCAGCCGGCAAGCTGATGCGCAAGCTCCTCCGGCAGGGTATCGCTCCAGCTGCCTGGGTCACGGACAAGTGTCCGGCTTACAGCGCGGCGCTTCGCTATCTGCGACTTGACAGCATACCCCACCTCCAGGCCAAGCGGCAAAACAACCGGGCCGAGAGCTCGCACGTTCCGGTTCGACGACGCGAGTGGAAGCGACAAGGGTTCAAATCGGCCGCCTCGGCGCAGCGGTTCCTGTCGATGCATGCCGCGACCTACAACACCTTCAATGTCTGCCGTCACCTCACCACCGCCCGCACGCACCGGCTCTTTCGAGACCAGGCGTTCGCGGCATGGCGTGATGCGGCTGGTGTCGCGGCCTGAGCCTGGCGAAAGCCGCACTCATCGCGGCCACGCTCGACAATGTGACAAGCCCTGCCAGAACTTCTTCGCTGCCTCAGGCTATGACCCAACCTGATCGGAATCCGCGCTAAGGGGTCAATGTCAATATCCGCTGGTATGATGCCATAGACCCAAACCTCTCTCCGGAGCGGCTCTCATAA
>VGCQ01000120.1 GCA_016870055.1 Alphaproteobacteria bacterium
CTCCTGGGTGCGGAAGTAGCCGTAGTATTCGGGGAACTGCCTGACCAGAGCCAGGGCCAGCATCGCCATGTCGCGCGCCGTGCTGATCTGCGCCGGATCGGGCCATCCGCTGGCGTTGCGGAACTGCGTGCCATTCATGCCGATGCGCGCCGCCGTCTCGGTCATGCGATGGGCGAATGCCGCTTCGCTGCCGGAGATCAGTTCGCCGAAGCCCGCCGCCACGTCGTTGGCCGAACGGGCCACCAACGCCTGCAATCCCTGCTCGACGGTGATGGTCTGACCCGGCCCCAGGCCGAGCTTGGAGGGCGGCTTGGCGCGGGCGGCTTCCGACAGCGCCATGGGCGTCGCGAGCGTGAGGCGGCGGGCTTTCAACTCCTCGAACACGAGGTAGATCGTCATCAGCTTGGTGAGCGAGGCCGGATGCCAGAAGGCACCGGCATTGCGCTCGACCAGGGTCTCGCCCGTTGCGGCGTCGATCACGACATAGGGGCCGGCCTGGACCGGCCCGGAGGGCGAGGTCACAGCCGCGATCTGGGCGTGAGCGCTGAGGGGCCAGCCCAGCAGCACCAGCAGAGAAAGCAAAAGACGCAGATTCATTGCCGACGAACCAGGGGACGCCAGCATACGCCCTTCCGTCGGCGCGTGGGAGGCATTAGATCGGAGCCATGCTCAAGGTCATGATTGCCCCCGTCACGCCTTTTCAACAGAACTGCTCCATCCTGTGGTGCGACGAAACCATGGAAGGCACCGCTGTCGATCCCGGCGGCGATTTCGAGATGTTGCAGGAGGCGATCGGCCAGCAGGGCATCAACGTCACCAAGGTGTTGTTGACCCACGGCCATGTCGACCACGCATCGGCCGCCGGCACGATGGCCGAGCATTACGGCGTGAAGATCGAGGGACCGCATCGAGACGACCTATTCCTGATCGAAGGGCTGCCGGACTCCGGCCGCAAGTACAATTTCCCCGCCTACAAGCCGTTCGTGCCGGATCGGTGGCTCACCAACGGCGAAACCGTGACCCTGGGCAAGCTCACTTTCGACGTCGTGCACTGCCCCGGCCACACGCCGGGCCATGTCGTGTTCGTGCACAAGCCCTCCAAGGTGGCGTTCGTGGGCGACGTGCTGTTCAGAGGCTCGATCGGCCGCACCGATTTCCCGCGCGGCAATCACCAGCAATTGCTCGATTCGATCCGCCAGCGGTTATGGCCGCTGGGCGACGACATCACCTTCGTGCCCGGTCACGGCCAGACCTCGACCTTCGGTTGGGAGCGCAAGACCAATCCGTTCGTCGCCGATCTCTTGTTCGACGACGAGGATGAGAAAAGCACCTAAGCTTTGACTGTGCCGCGCACGCCGGCGGCAAGTGCTGTGACGTCGGCAAGCACGCCGGCGGTCAGGCCGGGCTTGGGCTTGCCCGACGGGTCGAGACCGGCCTTGACGCGATCGACGATGGCCGAGCCGACGACGGCGGCGTCGGCATGGCGCGCCACGGCGGCCGCTTGCTCGGGCGTGCGGATGCCGAAGCCGACGGCGATCGGCAGCTTGGTATGGCGCTTGAGGCGCGCGACATGGCTGCGCACGGCATCCTCGGTCGCCGACTTGGTGCCGGTGATGCCGAGCACCGAGACGAAGTAGACGAAGCCCGAGGCGTACTTCAGCACGGCGGGCAGGCGCTTGTCGTCGGTGGTCGGCGCGGTCAGCAGCACCGTGTCGAGACCGTGCGCCGTGGCGTGCGGCTTCAGCTCGTCGGCTTCCTCGGGCGGCAAATCGACCAGGATGAAGCCGTCGACACCGGCTGCCGCCGCCGCCTTGCAGAAACGCTCGGCGCCGCGCTGGTAGACCAGGTTGTAGTAGCCCATCAGCAGGATCGGCGTGTCGCCGTCGCCGGTCTCGCGGCGGAAGCGACGCACCATGTCGAACGTGGCGTCGACGGTGATTCCCGCCTTGAGCGCGCGCTGGCCGGCCGCCTGGACCGACGGGCCGTCGGCCATCGGGTCGGTGAACGGCATGCCGAGCTCGATCACGTCGGCGCCGGCCGCCGGCAGGCCTTTCAGGATCTCGTAGCTCGACGCAAGGTCGGGATCGCCGGCCGAGATATAGATGACCAGGCCGGCACGCTTGTCGGCCTTGAGCTTCTCGAAGCGCTTGGTAATGCGGCTCATCTCAGACCTGCATGCCCAGCCGCTCGGCGACGGCGAACACGTCCTTGTCGCCGCGGCCACAGAGGTTCATCACCAGCAGATTGTCCTTGGGCAGCTTGGGCGCGAGCTTGGTGACGTGGGCCAGCGCATGGGCGGGCTCCAGGGCGGGAATGATGCCTTCGAGCTTGCACAGGAGCTGGAAGGCCGCGAGCGCCTCGTCGTCGGTCGCCGAGACATATTCCACCCGGCCCTGCTCCTTCAGCCACGAATGCTCGGGCCCGATACCGGGATAGTCGAGGCCGGCCGAGATCGAATGCGCCTCGGTGATCTGGCCTTCCTTGTCCTGCAAAAGATAGGTGCGATTGCCGTGCAGCACGCCGGGGCGGCCGCCGGTCAGCGACGCGGCATGCTCGCCGGTCTCGACGCCTTTGCCGCCGGCTTCGACGCCGACGATGCGCACGCCCTTGTCGTCGAGAAAGGGATGGAACAGGCCCATGGCGTTGGAGCCGCCGCCGATGCAGGCGACCAGCGTGTCCGGCAGCCGGCCCTCCATCTCCATGATCTGCTTGCGCACCTCGTTGCCGATCACGCACTGGAAGTCGCGCACCATCGCCGGATAGGGGTGCGGTCCCGCCACGGTGCCGATGCAATAAAAGGTCGTCTCGCAGGTCGCCACCCAGTCGCGCAGCGCCTCGTTCATGGCGTCCTTCAGCGTCGAGGAGCCCGCGGTCACCGGCCGCACCTCCGCGCCCAGCATCTTCATGCGAAAAACGTTGGGCGCCTGGCGGGCAACGTCGACCGAGCCCATGAACACGACGCAGGGGATGTCGAACAGCGCGCAGGCCGTCGCCGTAGCGACGCCGTGCTGGCCCGCACCGGTTTCCGCGATGACCCGCGTCTTGCCCATGCGCTTGGCCAGCAGCACCTGGCCCAGCACGTTGTTGATCTTGTGGCTGCCGGTGTGGTTCAGCTCGTCGCGCTTGAAGTAGATCTTGGCGCCGCCAAGATGCTTGGTCAGCCGCTCGGCGAAGTAGAGCGGGCTCGGCCGGCCGGCATAGTGCGCCAGCAGATAGTTGAGCTCGCCCTGGAACTGCGGATCGGCCTTGGCTTCGCCATAGGCCTTCTCGAGATCGAGGATCAGCGGCATCAGCGTCTCGGCGACGTAGCGGCCGCCGAACAAGCCGAAATGCCCGCGCTCGTCGGGCCCGGTGCGAAAACTGTTGGGTGAAATGGCCATGGCGCTTCCTGTCGGGCTGCGGACTTAGCAGCCCGACCGGGGTCGGTCAAAGAAGCCTAGCGACGCTTGCCGCGGGCCGACTTCTTCTTTGCTTTCGCCGCACTCTTGCGCCGCGCCGCCGGCTTGGCCGCGGCTCTCGCCGGGCGATCCTCGACCTCGACGATGACCTCGATCTCGACCGGAATGCCGCGCGGCAGCGAGCCCATGCCGACCGCCGACCGCGCGTGCCGGCCGCGATCGCCGAACACCGAGACGAAGAGGTCGGAGCAGCCGTTGATCACCTCCGGCTGCTCGCCGAAGTCGAGCGTGCCGTTGACCATGCCCAGGATCTTGACGATGCGCTTGACGCGATCGAGGTCGCCCAGCTCGGCCTTCATGACGGCGATCAGGCTGAGGCCCGTCTGGCGGGCATACTCGTAGCCCTGTTCCTTGGTGAATTCGCGGCCGACCTTGCCGACCGGCAACGGATGGCCAGGCAAGCCGGGGCCTTTGCCGGCGAGATACAGCAGATTGCCGGTGCGCACGGCGTTCACGTAGTTGGCGATCGGCGAGGTCGGCTTGGTGAGCTCGATGCCGAGTTCCTTCAGACGTTGTTCGGTCTTCATGTCGTCCCCCCTTCAGAGCGCCTTCACGCGGTCGAGGAAGGCGCCGATCAATGCCGGCGATTTCACACCGCGGCTCACCTCGACGCCAGAGGAAACGTCGACGGCCGATGCCCCGGTGACTCGCACTGCTTGCGCGACATTGTCGGGCGTGAGGCCGCCGGCCAGAAGCCAGGGCAGCGGCACGCGACGGCCGGACAGGATCGTCCAGTCGAAGGCCTGCGCATTGCCGCCCGGCAGGGTGCCGTCGGCAGCGTCGAACATCAGCCGGTCGGCGACACCGGCGTAGGCGGCAATGCCGCCTTCGACATCGGCGGCGGCGGCCACCTTGATCGCCTTCATCGCCGGTCTGCCCGTGCGCGCCTTGACGGCGGCGACCCGTTCGGGCGTCTCCTTGCCGTGGAGCTGGATGAGATCGATCGCGCCGGTGGCCAACCGCTCATCGAGCAAAGCGTCGTCGGGATCGACGAACAGGCCGACCCGAACGACGTGCTTGGGTACGCGCTTGCCGAGTGCCCGCAGCAGGTCGTTCGAGGCGATATGCCGTGGCGACGGCGGATAGGTGACGAAGCCCACGAAACCCGCACCGCCCGTCACCGCGGCATCGACCGTCTCCGCCGTCGACAGGCCGCAGATCTTGGCCACCACCGTCATAGGTCGTTGACCCCGGCCTCGCGGGCGATCGCCTCGGCGGCGGATCGCGGGTCGGCCGCCTTGTAGATCGGCCGGCCGACCACCAGATGCGTGGCGCCGAGATCGACCGCCTGGCGCGGCGTCATGGCGCGCTTCTGATCGTTGGCGGCGCTACCCAACGGCCGGATGCCTGGCACCATCAGCACGAAGCCGGGCCCGCATTGCTTGCGCAAGGCGGCGATCTCCAGCGGCGAGCAGATGACGCCGTCGAGCCCGCTGTCGTGCGCCAAGGCGGCGAGCCGTACCACCTGCTCGGACGGATCGGCGCGCACGCCGGTCGCTTCGAGATCGGCCCGATCGAGCGAGGTCAGCACGGTGACGCCGAGCAGCTTGGGCCGCGGCACGCCGTGCTTGGCCGCCTGCCCGGCCACCTCCTCGACGGCTGCCCTCATCATCTCGCGACCACCGCTGGCATGGATGGTGATGTAGGTCGGCGCCAGCTCGACCACGGCACGGATGCCGCCCGCCACGGTGTTGGGAATGTCGTGCAGCTTGAGGTCGAGGAAGAAGCCGACCCCGGTCGCCCGCACCGGTGCAGGGAAGGCGTAGCGCACGCCGGGAGCGCCGTGCGCCAGGAAGAACTCCAGCCCGAGCTTGATGCCGCCGACCGCAGGTTTCGGCCCGCCGGCGATCGACTGGATGAGCCTGGCGGCGCCCACGAGATCGGTCGTGTCGACCCCACAATAAACGGGATTGGCGCGGGCGCTCATGGCGCGCGCAACCTAGTGGTCGACCTCGTGAGTGGCAATCATGAACTGCGCACCCGCCGCACCGCGTCCTGCCAGCCGGCGTAGCGGCGGTCGCGCGAGAGGGCGTCCTCGACCGGCCGGAAGGCGCGGTCGAGCGCCCAGGCCTGCGACAGCGACTGCAGCGAAGACCACAGCCCGGCCTGCAGGCCGGCAAGGAAGGCGGCGCCCAGCGCGGTCGTTTCGGTCACCATCGGCCGCTCGACCGGCACGCCCACGGTGTCGGCCAGTCGCTGCATCAAAGGATCGTTCACCACCATGCCGCCATCGACGCGCAGCTCGTCGATCTGCGCGCCGTCGCCGCGCATCGCCTCGATCAGGTCGCGCGTCTGGAAGCACACCGAATCGAGCGTCGCCGCCGCGATCTCGGCCGGGCCGCTATCGCGCGTCAGGCCGAGCAGCGCGCCGCGCGCCTCGGCATCCCAGTAAGGCGCGCCCAGCCCGACGAAGGCTGGCACCATGTAGACACCATGGCCGGGCTTGGCGCGCGCCGCGACATGCTCGACATCGGCCGACTTGCCGATCAGGCGCAGGCCATCGCGCAGCCACTGCACCGCCGCGCCCGCGACGAAGATGCTGCCCTCCAGCGCGTAGATCCGCTTACCGCCGAGCTGATAGGCGATGGTGGTGAGCAACCGGTTGCGCGAGCGCACCGCGATGCTGCCGGTGTTCAACAGGGCAAAGCAGCCCGTGCCATAGGTCGCCTTCACCATGCCCGGCTGGGTGCAGGCTTGACCCACCGCCGCGGCCTGCTGGTCGCCCGCCATGCCCAGCACCGGCACCGGCGCTCCCAGGATATCGGCCGTGGCGACGCCCAGCGCACCCGAGCAATCCACCACTTGCGGCAGCAAAGCCATCGGCACGCCGAACAGCTTTAGGAGATCGGCGTTCCACGCGCCCTTGTGGATGTCGAGCAGCAACGTGCGGCTGGCGTTGGTGGCGTCGCTGGCATGGACCTTGCCGCCGGTCAGTCGCCACAACAGGAAGCATTCGATCGTGCCGCAGGCCAGCGCGCCCCGCTCGGCAGCGGCGCGGGTGCCCGCCACGTGATCGAGCATCCAGGCGATCTTGGTGCCCGAGAAATAGGGGTCGAGCAGCAGGCCGGTCCGGGCCGTGACCTCGTCCTCGTGACCGGCCTGCTTCAGCGCGGCGCAACGGTCGGCGGTGCGGCGGTCCTGCCAGACGATGGCATTGTGGATCGGCTTGCCGGTGGCGCGATCCCACACCACCGTTGTCTCGCGCTGGTTGGTGATGCCGATGCCGGCCAGCGCCGTGGCGTCGAGCTCGGCCTTGGCCAGCGCGCCGCGGCAGACCTCGACCGTGGCGGACCAGATCTCCTCGGCATCGTGCTCGACCCAACCCGGCTTGGGAAAGATCTGCGGCAGCTCCTTCTGCGCCGACGCGACCGGCCGGCCGGCGGCGTCGAAGACGATGGCGCGCGTGCTGGTGGTGCCCTGGTCGATGGCAAGGACGTGACGGGCGGCCATCGCGCAGGCGGCTCAGTGGGCGCGGGCGATCGCGAAGTCGACGGCCTCGAGCAGCGCTGCCTTGAGCGGCGTGTCGGGGAAGAGGCCCAGCGCATCGCGCGCCATGGCGCCGTAGTGGCGGGCGCGCTCGAACGTGTCGGCCACCGCATTGTGGCGGTCGAGCAGGGTCTTGGCCTGCTCGAGGTCGCCGTCGCGCTGCTCGAGCTTCTCGATGGTGCGCTTCCAGAATTCGCGTTCGACGCTTTTGCCGCGCAGGAAGGCTAGGATCACCGGCAATGTGATCTTGCCCTCGCGGAAATCGTCGCCGACTGTCTTGCCGAGCTGCGCCTCGCGGCCGGCATAGTCGAGCGCATCGTCGACCAGTTGGAAGGCGATGCCGAGATTCATGCCGAAGCTCTCCAGCGCCACCCGCTCCGGGGCGTCGCGACCTGCGACCATGGCGCCGACCTCGGCCGCCGCGGCGAACAGCTTGGCGGTCTTGGCCTTGATGACCTCGAGATAGGTCGCCTCCGGCGTGCTGGTGTCGCGCTGGCTCACCAGCTGCAGCACCTCGCCCTCGGCGATGGTCGAGGAGGCGCGCGACAGCACACCGAGGATCTCGAGCGACCCGACATCGACCATCAGCTCGAAGGCGCGCGTGAACAGGAAGTCGCCGACCAGCACCGAGGCCTTGTCGCCCCATACCGCATTGGCCGACGGCTTGCCGCGGCGCAAGGCACTGACATCGACCACGTCGTCGTGCAGCAGCGTCGCCGAATGGATGAACTCCACGCAGGTCGCAAGCTTGACATGGCGGTCGTCGGACGAGGTGTAGCCGCACAGCCGCGCCGCCGCCACGGTGAGCAGCGGTCGCAGGCGCTTGCCGCCGGCGCCGACCAGGTGATTGGCGAGCTCGGGGATCAGCGTCACCGACGAACGCATGCGCGCCGCGATCTCACGATCGACTTGCGCCATGTCGTCGGCGCACAGCGCCAGCAGCGGCTCGAGGCTCGGTGCCCTGCGCTTGCCCTCGAAGGTAACGACGGTTGCCATACGAAAAAGATAGTCTTCCGACGAAGCCGATTGTTGCGACACGATGTCGTGCGATGATCTCTAGCATGGAACCGACCCTGACCGAAGACGGCCTGCTGGGCAACCGGGTGCGCCTGCTGCAGCCGGCGCGCGGCTACCGGGTGGCGGTCGACGCCGTGCTGCTGGCGGCGGCCGTCGATGCGGCACCCGGCGCGCGCATCCTCGATCTCGGCGCCGGGGTCGGGGCGGTCGGGCTATGCCTCGCCACGCGCCTGGCCGGCTGCACGGTCACGGGAGTCGAGCTGCAGGAGGCGCTGGCCGACCTCGCCGAACGCAACGCCCGGCTCAACGGCCTCGGCGACCGGATGCGGACTTTGGTCCACGACCTGGCGCAGCCGCTGCCGGCCGAGATCGGCGCCTTCGACCATGTCGTCAGCAACCCGCCCCATCTCGCCGCCGCCGGCGCCGACCCCTCGCCCGACCGCAGCAAGGCTCTGGCGACCGTCGAATCGAGCGCCGCCCTGGGACGCTGGCTGGCCGCCGCCGCGGCCGCCGCCCGGCCGGATGGCAGCCTGTTGCTGATCCACCGCAGCGATCGGTTGGAGGAGATCGTGGCGCACCTCGACCGGCTGGGCTGGCGCGAGATTGCGATCAAGCGCCTGCCGCCGGCGCCCCGCATCGTCCTTCGCGCCCGGCGCGCCGGCAGCTTGCTGCGGAGCGAAGCGCCGCCGTTGGTCCTGCACCGGCCGGATGGCCGCTACACCGACGCGGCCGAGGCCGTCCTGCGTCACGCCGCACCGCTTGCCTTCTGAAGCCACCGCCGCGACAGTGCCCGCCATGTTCGGTTGGCTGAAGGAACGTTTGCGCCGCGGGCCGGTCGTCCCGGTGGTCCGCCTGTCCGGGGTGATCGCCGCCGGCGGCATGCTGGGCAATCGCGGGTTGTCCATCGAGACCGCGGCGCCTTTGCTCAAGCGCGCTTTCGACATGCGCGGCATCAAGGCGGTGGCACTCGCCATCAACTCGCCCGGCGGCTCGCCGGTGCAGTCGGCCCTGATCGGCCAGCGCATCCGCCTGCTGGCCGACGAGAAGGGCCTCCAGGTCATCGCCTTCGTCGAGGACGTGGCGGCCTCGGGCGGCTACTGGCTGGCCTGCGCCGCCGACGAGATCGTGGCCGACGCCAGCTCGATCGTCGGCTCGATCGGCGTCATCAGCGCCGGCTTCGGCTTTCAGGATCTGCTGGCGCGCTGGGGCATCGAGCGGCGGCTGCACACGTCGGGCGAGCGCAAATCCATGCTCGATCCGTTCCGGCCGGAGAAGCCGGAAGACCTTGAGCGGCTGCGCCGCTTGCAGGCGGAGATTCACGATGGCTTCAAGGACTGGGTCCGCACACGGCGCGCGGCGCGACTGAAGGGCGACGACGCCACCTTGTTCAGCGGCGAGTTCTGGACCGGCCGGCGCGGCTTGGAACTCGGCCTGGTCGACGGTCTCGGCGAGTTGCGCGCCACCCTGCAGGCGCGCTACGGCGCCAAGGTGCATCTGCCGGTGATCGCTCCGCGCCGCCGCCTGCTGTCGCGGTTTGGCCTCGGCAGCGCGGTCGACGAGATCGGGCCGGCGACCCTGGCGGCGCTCGAAGAACGCCTGCTGTGGCAACGGTTCGGACTATAGGAGTTGCGTCGTGAAGCTGATCGACCCCGTCCACCCCGACGATCTGGCCGCCGTGCGCGCCTGGTTCGACACGCTCTCCAGGCATTGCCGTACCGTCGACTACGAGGGCGCCCGCCCGATCTTCGCCGAAGACATGATCGCCTTCGGCACCTTCACCGACTTCATGACCGGTCGCGACCTCGCCGAGCAGAAGCAGTGGCGCAACGTCTGGGGCACCATCCGCAATTTCCGCTACGATCTCGACAAGATCGAGGCCATCGTCTCGGCCGACCGGCTGACGGCGGTCGGCATGGGCGTCTGGCAATCCGACGGCTTCCATCCCAACGGCGATCGCTTCGACCGGCCGGGTCGCACGACGGTGACGTTCGGTCGCAAGAAGATCGGCGATCCCTTCGTCGCCACCCACACCCACATGTCGCTGTTCCGCGGCACGCCGGAACGCAGCTACGGCAATTTCACCAAAGCCTCGCCTTAAGGATCCATCGCGCCCTTGCGCTCGACGATCATGCGGTACTGGTCGGGCTGGCGGTGGACGGCGAAGTTGAAGGTCGTCCGCTTATAACTCTGGCCGGCGTCGAGATCGCAGCGATGGACGATCAGCTCGTCGCCGTCGCCGGCCGCCCGCGCCACCACCTTGCCCGAGGGTGCGACGATCATGCTGTCGGCGAGCGACGGCACGCCCTCCTCGGCGCCGCCCTTGGCCACGCCCACCACCCAGGTGCCGTTCTGGTAGGCGCCGGCCTGCATGGAAAGCTGGTTGTGGAACCACGAATGCTCGTCGTGGTCGGGCGCCGGCGCGTTGTGCAGCGGCGTGTTGTAGCCCAGCAGCACCATCTCGACGTTCTGCAGGCCCATCACACGGTAGGTCTCGGGCCAGCGCCGGTCGTTGCAGATGCACATGCCCATGTTGCCGCCCAGCGCCTTGACCACCGGGAAGCCGAGATTGCCGACCTCGAAGTAGCGCTTCTCCAGATGCTGGAACGGCCGCGCCGGCTCGTGCTCGGCATGGCCCGGCAGATGGACCTTGCGGTACTTGCTGGCGATGCGGCCGTCGCGCTCGACCAGGATGGAGGTGTTGAAACGGCGCAGCCGGCCGTTCTCGTGCGCCAACTCGGCATAGCCCAGGCAGAAACCCAAGCCCAGCCGCTTGGCCTCGGTGAACAACGGCGCCGTCTCGTTCGACGGCATCTCGCGCTCGAAGAAGGAATCGATCTCGGCCTGGTCGGTCATCCACCAGCGGGGAAAGAACGTGGTCAGTGTCAGCTCGGGAAAAACCACCAGCTCACAGCCCATGCGCTCGGCCTCGCGCAAATGCGCGATCAGCCGTTCGACCACGTCGCGGCGGGAATCGCTGCGTTGGATCGGGCCCATCTGGGCGGCGCCGACGGTCAGGAAACGGGTCATGGTCATGGTCCTGCGTGTTTCACGTCGTTGTTGAACTCTGCCGAGCAGAAAGTACCACCTTGGAAGAGGTCGCCCACCGGATCGGGCCCGACCTTGGCCTGCTCGGCTTCGGCATGGGCGCGATGGTCCTCGGCCCGACCAACCGGCCGGTAGCCCAGCGTCCGGGCGCGGGCATTGTCCCACCAGGCCGCCGCATTGTCCGAGGCGCCGTACAGGATCTCGAAGCGGATCTCGGGATGCTCCAGGCCGATCTGGATCAGCTGCACCAGATCCTGCGGCAGGAGCCAGATCGACAGTCGCCGCACATCGATCGGCCGCGGCCCGACATTGCCGATACGCAGGCAGGTCACGGCGATGCCGTGCTTGTCGGCGTAGAGCGCGCCCAGCGCCTCGCCGAACGCCTTGCTGACGCCGTAGCGGCTGTCGGGGCGCACCGTCACATCGGGTCCGATCCGGCGCTTGCGCGGGTAGAAGCCGACGGCGTGGTTGGACGAGGCGAAGATCACGCGCTCGACGCCGGCCTGGCGCGCCGCCTCGAAGAGGTTGTAGCAGCCGATGATGTTGGCCTGCAGGATGGTGTCCCACGACCCCTCGACCGAATGGCCGCCGAGGTGGATCACGCCGTGCGCACCCTCGACCGCCGCCGCCACTTCGTCGGGCTTGGTAAGGTCGGCGGCAATGAAGGTCTCGGCGGCCAGCAGGTTCGGCGGCGCCACGCGATCGCTCAGCACCAGCCCGGGATAAAGCGGCGCCAGCAGCGGACGGATCATGGTGCCGATGCCGCCGGCCGCACCTGTGAGCACAATGCGTTTGGAACGGGTGTCGGTCATAGCCTCTCCTTCATGGTGCGGCGGGGTCGCGGGCGCCGGCCGCTCACGCCTCGGCCAGTTCCAGCAGCAAATTCGCCAGCACCTGCGCGCCCGCCGCAAGGTCGGCGGCTTCGGTGTGTTCCTTGACGTTGTGGCTGAGACCCGCCACCGAGGGCACGAAGATCATCGCCGTCGGACAGATCCGTTGCATCATCTGCGCGTCGTGGCCGGCGCCCGACGGCATGCGACGGGTGCTGAGCCCGAGCGCGCGGGCATGATGCTCGACGCGATCGACCAGGCCGGCATCGAAGGTCACCGGCTCGAAGCGCGCCAGCACTTTAGCCTCGACCTCGACGCGTTCGGCCC
>VGCQ01000121.1 GCA_016870055.1 Alphaproteobacteria bacterium
CGAGTGCAGCTCCAACAACCGCATGCACCGTTTCGCCGAGATCGTGAACGACGGCGGCTTGAGCGCGCCGATCCGTACGCCGCGCGGCCGCGACATCCTCGCCGCCTGCGGCCAGCTCAAGAGCGCCAGTGCGCGCGGGCGACGGGAAAAAGTCTCGCTTTGAGCGGTCGGTGTCTTACTGGTAAGATCGACCATGTCCCAAACCGTCCTGTCCACCAGAGGTCAAGTCGTGTTGCCCAAGGCGGTTCGCGAGCAGCTGCGCTGGAAGGCCGGCACGCGCCTGCTCGTCGAGACGAGACCGGATGGCGTGGTCTTGAGGCCTGTCGAGACGAAGAAGAAGCTGACGGTCGCCGATCTTCGCGGCATCTTGAAGTACAAAGGGCCGCGCCGGTCTCTCGAAGAGATGGATGCGGCGATCGTTGCTGAAGCCAGGCGTCGTTTTGCGCGCGGTCGACACTAACGTCCTCGCTCGCTTGCTCGCGAACGACGATCCGGAGCAGGCCGATATCGCCCAGAAGGCGATGACCGCCGAGCCCGTTTTCGTACCCAAGACAGTGATGCTTGAGTTGGAATGGGTCCTGCGCAGCTCCTATCGACTTTCGCCGCCGGTGATCGCGACGGGCTTCGAGGGGTTGTTGGCGGCGGCAAATGTCTCGGTCGAGGATTCGGTAGCCGTCGCCCGGGCTGTCGGCTGGTTCCGGCGTGGCATGGATTTCGCCGACGCATTGCACCTGGCATCGAGCAGTCACGTCGATTCGATCGTGACCTTCGATCGCGGCATGCGGCGACGGGTCAGAGCTTTGGGCGCCAAGCCGCAGGCCGTTGCGCCATAGCTACTTGGCGAAAGTCGC
The DNA here is from genome assembly GCA_016870055.1 of Alphaproteobacteria bacterium. GTDB lineage: Bacteria > Pseudomonadota > Alphaproteobacteria > Reyranellales > Reyranellaceae > Reyranella. The sequence goes on from VGCQ01000121.1 coordinate 852, forward strand.
TACTTTCGACAGGAACGCGCGCTCGTTGAACAGAGGCGTAAGGCCAGCAGCTCGGCTCCATGCGTCGAGGTTGCCGCCGACATAGTCTGTGTAGTACGGCTCGTGAAAATAGTGCGGGAAAAGATCGAGCAGGCCGTCCCATCCTGGATGATCACCCTTCTGGATCGAATCGACGATCACGATCAATCCATCTGGTTTCACCACGCGCGCCATCTCGCGCAACGCCTTGCCGCGGATATCGGCTGGCAGCTCGTGCAGCAGGAATGACGACACGACGAAATCGAGGCTGGCATCGTCGAACGCCAGCCGCTCGGCCGCCCCCTCGATCAGCTTCACCCGTGCTGTCCTGCCGATCAGGCGGCGCGCCTCGGCGAGGTAGGGCGGGCTGAGGTCGAGGCCGGTAAGCTTCAAGCCTGGCCAAGCGTCATGCAGGAAGGCGAGCAGACGGCCGGTGCCGCAGCCGACATCGAGGCCCCGAAGGTCGCGCTGGTTGCGGCCGGCCATCCACTCGGCGATCGGCTTCATCGCGCGGCGGCGCATGACGTCGGCGGCGCCGGTGAACAGGACCTCGACCTGGGTATCGTAGATCGTCGCCGACTGCTCGCTCAGCCAACCATCGCTCTGGAAGTGGAAGTTCTGGCGGTAATAGTCGGGCAGGCCATCACCCTGCTCGCCGGGCGGCAACTCGTCGCTTTGACCGTGGCGGCGGGCATCGACCTGCGGCAGGTCGCGGAAATAGAGCAGGCTGCGGCGCAGGAACTCGGCCGGTTCCGGCCCGCGCGCCCGCGGGGCGGGGAAGAGGCCGGCTGCGATATCCTGCCATTCGCGCTCGAACAGGGCGCGCATGTCGGCCGTCAGCTCGGCGCGGCTGGGCGTGGGCCCGATGGGAAAATCGGGCTTCGGCATGGGCTTCAGCAGGCGCCGGCCGGCGGCATAGTGGCCGGCGTACCAGGCGACGCGGGCCGTCTGGCGGGCGGCATAACTCAGGCGGTCGAGGGTGGAAGCCATAGGAAAAGTAGTTGCAGCCTCATTATAGCGGCTTTACGGCGCGCTTGCCCGGTCGGGTTCGGCCGTTGTATGCGCGCTGCTTCACCGCAGGGGATAAAGCCGTCGCCATGAGCGTTAGTTATACCGGGCCCTACAAGAAGGGCGACATCAAGAAGGTCGTGCTGGCCTATTCCGGCGGCCTGGACACCTCGGTGATCCTGAAGTGGCTGCAGACCACCTACGGCTGCGAGGTCGTGACCTTCACCGCCGATCTCGGCCAGGGCGAGGAGCTGGGGCCAGCCCGCAAGAAGGCCGAGCTTCTGGGCATCAAGTCCAAGAACATCTTCATGGACGACGTGCGCGAGGAGTTCGTGAAGGACTTCGTCTTTCCGATGTTCCGTGCCAATGCTCTCTACGAGGGCCAGTATCTGCTCGGCACCTCGATCGCCCGGCCGCTGATCGCCAAGCGCCAGATCGAGATCGCCCGCGAGGTCGGCGCCGATGCCGTCTGTCACGGCGCCACCGGCAAGGGCAACGACCAGGTGCGCTTCGAGCTCACCTACTATGCGCTGCAGCCCGACATCAAGGTGATCGCGCCGTGGCGCGAATGGCAGCTCACCTCGCGCACCAAGCTTCTGGAGTTCGCCGAGCAGCACCAGATCCCGATCGCCAAGGACAAGCGCGGCGAGGCGCCGTTCTCGGTCGACGCCAACCTCCTGCACTCCTCCAGCGAAGGCAAGATCCTGGAGGATCCCTGGGAGGAGGCCGACGAGATGGTCTACCAGCGCACGATCGCTCCCGAAGAGGCGCCCGACAAGGCGACCTACATCACGATCGATTTCGACCAGGGCGATGCGGTGGCGATCAACGGCAAGGCGATGTCGCCCGCCACGCTGCTCACCCGCCTGAACGAGCTCGGCAAGAAGAACGGTATCGGCAGGCTCGATCTGGTCGAGAACCGCTTTGTCGGCATGAAGAGCCGCGGCGTCTACGAGACGCCAGGCGGCACCATCCTGCACGCAGCCCACCGCGGCATCGAATCGATCACCCTCGATCGGGGGGCAGCGCATCTCAAGGACGAGCTGATGCCCAAATATGCCGAGCTGATCTACTATGGCTTCTGGTACTCGCCCGAGCGCGAGATGCTGCAAGCGCTGATCGACCGCAGCCAGGAGAATGTCAGCGGCACGGTGAGGCTGAAGCTCTACAAGGGCAACGTCGCGGTGGTCGGCCGCAAGTCGCCCAAGTCGCTTTACTCGATGAAGACCGTCACCTTCGAAGACGACCAGGGCGCCTACGACCAGCGCGACGCCCAGGGCTTCATCAAGCTGAACGCGCTCAGGCTGCGCCTGCGGGCGACGGGCCAGGGTGGACCGAAGAAGTAGTATCTTCTCTGGGAGCGCAGACCTCCAGGTCCGCATCATGCTCATGAGCGGACCCGGAGGTCCGCGCCCCTGGCCATGAGCTATTTCGGCCTGCCCTTTATCCACGCCGCCTTCGATGTCCTGGCGTGGCTGGCATCGCTCGCGGCGTTCTGGCTGACCACCCGGCATCTCGTTCCGCCGGCGGCGTTGCCCGCCAACCGCGTGCCCCATCCCGGTCTCTATGCCGTTGCCGCCGGCATGGGCGCGTTGTGCGGCGCGATGTTCTTCGGCACGGCCAATGCCCTGCTGTCGGGCCACAAGGCGCTGGGCTTCTCCATGGTGGGCGGCATCGCCGGCGCGATCACCGCGGTCGAGATCTTCAAGCGCATCACGGGTGTCACCGGCTCGACCGGCATCGTCTTCGCCGCGCCTTTCGCCGCCACCGTGGCGGTCGGCCGGTTGGGCTGCTTCTTCTCGGGCCTCGACGATTTCACCTACGGCACGCCGACGGGCCTGCCTTGGGCGGTCGATTTCGGCGACGGCATCGCGCGCCATCCGGTGCAGCTCTACGAATCGCTCGCCATGCTGGCGATGCTCTTGGTGCTGATCCAGCGCCTGCGGGCGCGCGATCCGTTCTGGCTCGCCAACGGCTTCTATCTCACGGTCGGTTGGTACGGCCTGCAGCGCTTCGTCTGGGAATTCATCAAGCCCTATGCGACGCTTCTCGGGCCGTTCAACCTCTTCCATGTGGTCTGCCTGGGACTGGTCCTGTACGCTGCCGTGATGATCGGCAAGGGAGCGCGGCATGTACGACGGTGCAGCACGTAAGTCGGCGCCCTATCTCTTCCTCGGCCAGACGACGTCGTTGTGCGAAACATGCCTTGGCCTGGTGCCGGCCAAGATCGTCGAAGAGGACGGCAGCGTCTACTACTCCAAGCGCTGTCCCGAGCATGGCGTCATGAAGACCCTGGTGTCGGACGATCCGGTCTACTGGCGCCGCACGCTCGAATATCTCAAGCCCGGCGATCGGCCGCTCGCGCCGCACACCCGCACCGAGCGCGGCTGTCCGTGGGATTGCGGGCTCTGCCCCGACCACGAGCAGCATTCGTGCCTGGCGATCGTCGAGATCAACGAGGCCTGCAATCTCGCCTGTCCGGTGTGCTTTGCCGATTCCTCGCCCAAGCGCAGCCTGCAGCGCAGTCTGGCCGAGGTCGAGCGCATGCTCGACGCCCTGGTGGCAAGCGAAGGCGAGCCCGACCTGGTGCAGATCTCGGGAGGCGAACCCACCATCCCTCCCGAGATCCTGGACATCCTCGCCGCCGCGCGGCGGCGGCCGATCAAGCACGTGATGCTGAACACCAACGGCATCCGCATTGCCGAGGATCTGGCCTTCTGCGACGCGCTGGCGGCGCTCAAGCCCGGCTTCGAAGTCTACCTGCAATTCGATTCGCTGAACGACGAGGCGCTGAAGGACATCCGCGGTGCCGCGCTCGGCCGCATCCGCCGTCAGGCGCTGGCCAATCTCGAGGCGCGCAATATCTCGACGACTTTGGTCTGCACGGTGAAGCGCGGCGTCAACGATGCCGAGATCGGCGCCATCGTGCGCCATGCACTAGCGTACAAATGCGTGCGCGGCGTCAACTTCCAACCGGTCCAGGATGCCGGACGCAACGATGGCTTCGATCCCAAGAAGAACCGCATCGTGCTGTCGGAGATCCGCCGCCGCATCGTCGAGGATTCCGGCATCTTCGCCGACGGCGACATGATCCCGCTGCCCTGCAATCCGGCCTCGATCTCGATCGGCTACGGCGTGCGCGACGGCGAGAAAGTGATCCCGCTCACCTCCCTGGTGCCGCGCGAGGCGCTGCTGCCCGCGGTGCCCAACGCCATTTCCTTCGAGAAGTATCCCGAGCTGCGTCGGCGCTTCGTCGATTTGTTGTCGCTGTCGACCGCCGACACTAACACGTCGGAACGGCTGGGCTCGCTGCTGTGCTGTCTACCCGACGTGCCGATGCCCGAGGGATCGGGCTACGAGAACGTCTTCCGGGTGACGATCGTGGAGTTCCTCGACCGCTTCAACTTCTGCCTGGGCAACGTCAAGCGCTCCTGCGTCCATTTCGTGACGCCGGACGGCGCGATCATTCCGTTCGACACCTACAATACGTTCTATCGTCCGGGAGCGGCAGGCAACCGACGCCTGGCCGAAGCGCGGCGATGAGCGACTCGCGCCCGCCGCCACCGCCGCCACCGTTCCATCCGCCGCCGCCCGCCGCCGGCCGCGGCCTGGGCTGGTTCTTCGCCATCTCCGGCGCGGTATTGCTGGTGTTGACGCTGGGCTGCATCGTTGCCGTTTCCGCGGATGACCCGTCGGGCGACATGATAGGGATCGGCATCTTGTGCGGCTCGCCGACCTTGATCCTGGGCGGCGTGTTTCTTTGGCTGGGCTCCCGTCGCCTTAAGCGCCAATCAAGAAATCGACATCAGGTTGGTACGGAGCAGCGGATGCCTTTCGACACGAGCGGCCGACAAGGCCCAGGGCGCGGCACAGGCGAGCGGGCGATCAACCTGCCGCCCGCCGTGCTGTGGCTGATCAGCCTCAACGTCGCCGTTCATGTGCTGCTCAGCCTGTTGGGCGAGGCGAGCCAGCAGGAAGTCATCTTCACCCTGGGGCTGGTGCCGGCGGCTTACACGGGCGGCGGCCACGATCTTCTGGAGTTGCTGGCGGCGCCCGTCACCTACCAGTTCCTGCACGGCGGCTGGATGCATCTCGTCATCAATATGGTGACGCTGGCGGCGTTCGGCGCGCCGGTCGAGCGGTTGCTGGGCGTGCGGCGCTTCGTGCTGTTCTACCTTTCTGCCGGTGTGGTCGCGGGCTTCGTGCAAGTGTTGCTGTTCCCGACATCGACCGACGCGGTGATCGGGGCGTCGGGCGCCATCAGCGGCGTGTTCGGCGCCGTGTTGATGCTGATGCGCCATGTCGGCAGCTTGACCTCGCTACTGCCGGTGGCCGGCATCTGGATCGCGCTCAACGTCTTCTTCGGCCTGTTCGGAGGCATGCCGGGGGCGCCCGGCGAGCAGATCGCCTGGGCCGCCCATGTCGGCGGCTTCGTCTACGGGCTTCTGGCCATCCGCTTCTTCGTGCCGCGTCGGGAGTAGTGACCGAGCCGATTCCCCTGCGCCGCCGCCTGGCCGCCAACGCGGTCGCGCTCACGCCGTCGTTCGCGGCTCTGCTGGTGCTCCATGGCGTGGGCGATCTCGCGATCGGTCCGATGCTCGCCGCCATGGCGGCGATCGCCGTCGTCACGGCCTTCCTGGTCCATCGCTATCTCGCCTCGCTCGCCCGCTTCGCGCGGTTCGTCGGCGAGCTGTCGGGCGAGCGCGAACCCGAGATGCCGCGGCTCGGCTTCGCGCCGGCGACCGAGGATCTGGCGACGGCGGCCAGCCAATTGTCGGCCGGCTGGCGCCGTCAGCACGCGTCGATCGACAATCTCGCGGCTTCCGCCCAGGCGATCGTCGATGGCCTGCCCGATCCCTTGCTCGCCGTCGACCGCCAGCGCCGCCTCGTGCGCACCAACCGGGCGGCGGGCGAGTTGCTCGGCGCCGCCGCCGCCGAGCGCGACCTTTCCACGGTGCTGCGCCAGCCGCCTTTGCTTGCCGCGGTCGATGGCCTGCTGGAGACGACCGACGGCAACTTCGCCGGCCCCGAGCAAGCGGCTGTCGAGCTCACGCTCTCCGGCCCGCCCGAACGCGATGTCGTCGCGCAATTGCGCCGCCTGCCGCGGCCGGCGGCCGACGGCTCGCTGGTGCTGATCGTACTGCACGACACCACGGCGCTGCGTCGTGCCGAGCGCATGCGCGCCGACTTCGTGGCCAACGCCAGCCACGAGCTCAAGACGCCGATCGCCGGTCTGGCGGGCTTCATCGAGACCTTGCGCGGGCCGGCGCGCGACGACGTGGCCGCCCGCGAGCGCTTCCTCGGCATCATGGCCGAGCAGGCCGAGCGAATGCGCCGCCTGGTCGACGATCTCCTGATGCTGTCGCGCATCGAGCAGCACGAGCATGCGCGGCCCGACACGTCGGTCGATCTCGAGCGCGTGCTGAAGGGCGTGCTCGATCTTCTGCAGCTCAGGGCCGGCGCGCGTGGCGTGACGTTGCGGCTCGACGTCGAGCCCGGCCTGCCGCCCGTCCCGGGCGACCACGACGAGCTCACGGTCGTGTTCCAGAACCTGATCGACAACGCCGTGAAGTACACCCGGCCCGACACCGCCGTGCACGTCGCGCTGCAGGTGGCGGCCGACGGCCGCGTCGCCGTCGCCGTGGCCGACGAGGGCGACGGCATCGCCGCCCAGCACCTGCCGCGGTTGACCGAGCGGTTCTATCGCGTCGACGCCGCGCGCTCGCGGCAGATGGGCGGCACCGGGCTCGGCCTCGCCATCGTCAAGCACGTCGTCAACCGCCATCGCGGCCGGCTCGACATCCACAGTATCCCGGGCAAGGGCTCGACCTTCACGGTGACCTTGCCAGCGGTGCCGTGAGGCCTGATATGGTTGTCCGTCTGTGTGTGGCGATCACTTCTGCGACAGGAGAGGCAGATGCCCAGTCGATGCCAGTCCGCCGTCCTTGCCGTCATCGTGGCTGCTACGCTGACGCCGTCCGCAGCCGTCGGCCAGAATGCGCCCGCGCCGCAGCCCTTCCGTCCCGGTCTCGGCGATCTCATGACCATGCTGGTGCAGCCACGCCATCTCAAGGTCGGCCTGGCAGGAATGGAACGCAACTGGGACTACGCCGGTCATGCCGTCCATGAGCTCGAGGAGTCGCTGGAGAAGGTCGCCAAGACCGTGCCCAAGTGGCGCGACATGGACATCGCCGGCCTGATCGAAGGTTCGACCAAGGCACCGATCGAGGCCCTCGAAGAGGCGGTCAAGGCCAAGAACATCGCCCGCTTCAACGAGGCCTACACCCAGCTGACCGCCGCCTGCAACGCCTGCCACCAAAGCACCAAGGTCGGCATGATCGTGATCCAAGCGCCGAAAAGCTCGCCGTTCGCCAATCAGGATTTCAGGCCGACCAAGCCTTGACCAACCATCGAGCGGGCGCGCTGCAGGTGATGGGTTTTCACCCGCCGCGGTCGCCTTCCAGTTCGCGCGGCCGCAGGATGACGAACGCTGCCATGGCCATCGCCATCAACAGCGCGACCAGGCCGAACGCCAGCCCCCAGCCCAGCGCCGACATGCCGCCCGACGCATCGAGCGTCCAGCCGATCGCGAGCGGGCCGACGAAGCCGCCGGCGTAACCCAGCATCGAGTGCACGGCGAGCGTGGCGCCGCGGCGTGCCGGATCGGCGGCGCCGGCGGCGCCGGCGGTGAGCGACGAGGAATCGAGCCAGATGATGACGCCGTAGACCACGATCAATCCGACGGCGAGCCAGTAGCCGGTCGAGCCGACGAAGCCGATCAGCGCCCCTACCGCGATCGACAGCAGCATGGCGGCGACGATCAAGCGTCGCCGGCCGAAGCGGATCGAGGCCTCGTTGCCCAGCACGCTCGCCAGCGTGCCGAGCAGACCCAGTACGGTCACCACCACGGTGGGCGACAGCAATTCACCCGTCATGCCGGCGCTGGCCGCCACCCAGGCGAGGAAGGCGACGCCCCAGCCGCGCAGCGCATTCATCTCCAGCGTATGCACGCAATAGGCCAGCGAGTAGGCGAAGGCCGAGCGGTTGCGCAGCACCGGCCGGAAGTCGAACAACGCTGCCAGGCCGGCAGGCTGCCCGGCGGTGGGCTTGGCAGGTGGCGGTCGTCCGGGGACCGCCAGGGCGACGGTCGCCCAGGCGATCGCCGCTGTCGCGCCGGCACTGGCGAAGGCGATCTGCCAGCCGAACGCCTGCGCCAGGAGGTCGCCGAGCAGGTAGGACACGGCGCCGGAAATGCCGATGCTGGCGGCGTGACCGGTGACGGCACGCGACATCATCCGGGCGTCGACCTGGTCGGCCAGCAGCTTCAGGCCGGTCATGTAGGTGCCGGCCCATCCCAGGCCGGCCAGCGCGCGCAACGCCAGCGCCGACCAGAAACCTTCGGCCAGCAGGCCGAACAGCAGATGGGCGATCGCCGTGCAGCCGACGCCGAACAGATAGACGCGCTTGGCGTCGATGCGATCGGTCAGCGTCACCAGCACCGGCACGGCAAGCATATAGGCGCCGTAGAACGAAGAGGTGATCCAACCGGCCTCGCTGTTGCCAAGCGACCAGCGCTGCATCATGCCGGGCAGCAGCGCCGGCCAGTAGAAGGCGCCGATCTGCACCAGCACCTGGGCGGCGCAAACGATGCCGACCAGGCGCGCGCCGGACGGCATCAGCAGCCGCAGCCCTGCTTGCCGTCTTGCTTGGCCTTGGCATCCGCCGCGCAGCAACCGCTCGCCGGCTCGGGCGCGGGTCCGCCGCAGCAATCGGTCGCGTCCGCGTTTGCAAGACCGGCGCCGGAAAGCGGGGCCGCACTGGGCCCGGAGCAGACGCCGGTTTCGGGCAGCGCCAGCTCGACCTTGGCCGCCGCCTCGTGGTCGCCCGCGATCTCGGCCACGATCGAGCGCACCTGCTCGTAGCCCGTCATCATCAGGAAGGTCGGCGCTCGGCCGTAGCTCTTCATGCCGGCGATGTAGAAGCTGGGATCAGGCTGCGCCAGCTCGCGCGCGCCGTGCGGGCGCACGGTGCCGCAACTGTGGATGTTGGGATCGATCAAGGGTGCGAGCGCCGGCGGGCACTCGACTGCTGGATCGAGCGCCAGCCGCACCTCGCGCAGGAAGTCGAAGTCGGGCCGGAAGCCAGTCGACACCACCAGCTCATCGACGGCCACGTGCCGGCCGCAGCATGCCGAGCCGGCGCCGATGCGCAGCTTGTCGTTGGCGCGGCTCAAGTGGGCGACGCGGAAGCCCGCCTCGACACAAATCTTGCCGCTTGCGACCAGGCTCGCGAACGCCGCACCCAGCGCGCCGCGCGCGGCGAGCTTGTCATTGGCGCCGCCGCCGAACGCCTTCTCCGGCTGCTCGCCGCGCAGCAGCCAGATGACCTCGGTCTTGGGCGCCTCGTCTTTGAGCTTCACGAGATCGATCAAGGTGCCGATCGCCGAATGACCCGAGCCCAGCACTGCGACGGTACGACCGGCGTAGCGCGGCCGGTCGCCGCCCAGCACATCCGGCATGCCGTAGGCGATCTGCGTCTGCATCTCGCGCTCGCCGATCGCCGGCAGACCATCGGCGCCGGCCGGGTTGGGCGAGAACCAGGTGCCGGTGGCGTCGATCACCGCATCGGCCTCGAACTGTTCGGGCCCCTTGCCGTTCTGGTAGCGGATCGTGAAGGGTGCAAAGGCGCGGCCGTTGCTCTTCATCTTGTCGAAGCCGGCGCGGCCGACCGACGTCACCATGCTCGCCGTGCGGATGCGGTCTTTGAGCGGCGTGCGCGTCGCCAAAGGTTCGAGATACTGCGCCGCAAGATCGCCGCCGGTCGGATACTGGTCGGGCGCTGGCGCATTCCAACCACTGGCAGCCAGCAACCGCTCGGCCGCCTTGTCGATGTTGTATTGCCAGGGCGAGAACATGCGCACATGGCTCCATTGGCGCACGGCGTGGCCGACCTGCGGGCCGGCCTCGAGCACCACGGGCGTCAGGCCGCGCTCCAGGGTGTGGGCGGCAGCGGCGAGGCCGACCGGTCCCGCGCCCAGGATGGCGACTGTTTTCGTCTTCTCCATGACGGTCTCCATAAGGGTTTGTTGGTTGACAGGCTAGCCTATATTTTGATATTTGTCGAATCATGGAAACGATAAATGCGGTGGCCGCCTTGGGCGCGCTGGCGCAGGCCAATCGGCTGGAAGTCTTTCGACTGCTGGTGCAGACGGGGCCGGAGGGCTTGGCGGCCGGCGACATCGCCGAGCGCCTGAACATCTCGCCGCCGACCCTGTCCTTTCATCTGGCGCATCTGCGCCAGGCCGGTCTGCTGCAGATGCGGCGCGACGGGCGATCGTTGATCTACTCGGCCGACTATGACGGCATGAACGCACTGATGGCCTTCCTGACGGAGAATTGCTGCGTTGGCGCCGGTTGCGCGGTGCCCGCCTGTCCCCCCGTCAAGGTTCCGACGGTGCGCCGCAGACGCCTGGCGCGGTACTGAGAGCGTGACTGGCTCACTGACTGGGCGAGCGGCGCTGGCCGAGGTGATCGGCAGCGGCTTGCTGCTCGCCGCGATCGTCGGCTCGGGCATCATGGCCGAGCGCCTGAGTGGCGGGAATTTCGGCCTGGCGCTGCTCGCCAATGCGATTGCCACCGGTGGCGCGTTGTTTGCGTTGATCGTGATGCTAGGCCCGATCTCCGGCGCGCATTTCAATCCCGTGGTGACGCTTGCGCTGACGGTGCGCGGCGACAGTGGCCGATCGAACGTCCTGCCGTTCATCGTCGCCCAGACGATCGGCGCGGTACTTGGCGTCTGGCTGGCGCATCTGATGTTCGACTTGCCGATCCTGCAGCTCTCGACCAAGACGCGCAGCGGCCTCGGCCAGTGGTCGGCCGAAGCGACTGCGACCTTCGGTTTGGTGTTGCTGATCGTGCTCGGCGTGCGCAAGCAGGCTCCGTCTCTGCCGGCCGCCGTCGCGGTCTACATCGTCGGCGCTTACTGGTTCACCACCTCGACCTCGTTCGCCAACCCCGCGGTGACGATCGCGCGCTCGCTGTCCGACACCTTCGCCGGCATCGCGCCCGTCGACGCGCCGGCCTTCATTGCCGCGCAGTTCGTCGGCGGCGGCCTGGCGGTTCTCGCGGCGCGGCGGCTCGACCCTTCGCCGACCTCCTGAAGCGCCTGCAATGCGGGTTCGCGACCCGTTCCTGTGGATTGAGCTGCCTCAACGCTAGTGTCCTGATTCGGAAGTTTTGACGATCTTGGCCTGAGTGTCAGCGGTTCTGAGTGTTGCAAGGCAGAAG
>VGCQ01000122.1 GCA_016870055.1 Alphaproteobacteria bacterium
AGGCGCTGGCGGCCGGCACCGGTCGCATCGCCGCCCTGCCCCACCTGCCGTCGGTCGCCGAGCAGACCGGCTTCGCCGACTTCATGGGCTACACCTCGAACATCCTGGTGGCGCCGAAGGGCACGCCGGCGGCGATCGTCGCGCGGCTGAACGACACCATCAACCGGATCGCCGGTCGGCGCGAGGTGATCGAAAAGCTGGAAGGGCTCGGCCTGCGCCGCTTGCCCGGCACCGCATCCGAGATCGCCGCCCTGATGGCGAGTGATGCCGCCAAGTATCGCCGCATCGTCGAGCTGACAGGCTTGCGGCGCGAATAGCCGCAGTGGCGATGCCGCCCCGGGCCTGCCACCCGAGGCGGCCATGGCCCGCTACTTCTTCTCGACGTTCCACAACGCCAGCGACGGCGTGTGCAACAGACCATCGACGTTGGTGCGGACCGCCGTCGGCGTCGTGAACTGGCCGAGGATGACGTGCGTGGGATACTCCAGCACGCGCATCTGGACCTGCTCGGCGATCGCCTTCTGCTTGGCCGGATCGGGCTCCGAGGCGTAGGCGTCGCGCAGCTTCTCCAGCGCCTCGTCGCACGGCCAGCCGAAGGTCGCCTTGTCGCACGAGGCGTTGAGGAAGGCGGCCGACACCGGGTTCAGCACGTCGGGCGAGCCCCACGAGGTGAAGTAGGCGGCCCAACCACCCTTGTCCGGCGGGTCCTTCTTGGCGCGGCGCGACACCAGGGTCTGCCAGTCCATCGGCTGCAGGTCGACCTTGAGGCCGATGCGCTCGAGCTGCGCCTTGGCCACGGTGGCGAGATTGTTGTGACCGGCGGTGTCGGTCTGATGCAGGAATATCGCCGGCGTGCCGTCATAGCCCGACGCCGCCAGCAGTTCCTTTGCCTTGGCGACGTTGCCCGATACCTTGTCGTCCCAGCCCTTGGTCGATTCGAGCGGCGAGCCGCAGGGGAACAGCGAGCGGCACTCCTTGTAGAAGGCCGGGTCGCCGACATTGGCCTCGAGGAATTCCTTCTGGCTCAAGCCCATGAGCACCGCCTGGCGCACCTTGGGATTGTCGAACGGCTTGAACATCACGTTGAAGCGCATGGCGTATTGGCGGCCGGCGAGGTTGACCACGGTGACCTTGATGTTCTTGTCCTTGCGCAACAGCGGCAGCAGGTCGGGCGGCACGATCTCGACCAGGTCGATCTCGCCGTTGATCAGGGCGTTGACCTGGGTCTGCTGGTCGCTGATGGTGATCCACTCGACGCGGTCGACCTTGGCCATCTTGCCGCCGGCAAGACCGGACGCCGGTTCGGGCCGCGGCTTGTACTTCGGATTCTTGACGTAGACCGCCTTCTCGCCCGCCTTCCACTCGTCCTTCTTGAAGATGAAGGGGCCCGAGCCGACGGCTTCGGTGATCTGGGTGTTGGGATCGGTGGCGGCCAACGCCTTGGGCATCATGAACGGCACGTTCGAGCTCGACTTGCCGAGCGTCTCCAGCACCAGGCCGTAAGGCTGCTTCAGCACCATCTTGATGGTCTTGGCGTCGGGTGCCGACAGATCGGCGACGACGCCCAGGAGCTTCTGGCCCATCGAATCGCGGGCGCCCCAGCGCTTGATCGAGGCGACGCAATCCTCGGCCGTCACCGGCTTGCCGTCGTGCCATTCCAGGCCGTCGCGCAAGGTGAAGGTCCAGGTGAGCTTGTCGGGCGAGACCTCCCACTTGTCGACCATCTGCGGCTTGACCTGCAGCTTCTCGTCGAGCGCGAACAGCGTGTCGTAGACCATGTAGCCGTGATGGGTGGAGATCAGCGCCGTGGTCCAGATCGGATCGACGATCTTGAGATCGGAATGCAGCGAGACCTTGAGCGTCGACTGGGCATAGGCCGGCGCCGCAAAGGCGGACGCCGCGAGCAATGCGCAGGCGAGACGACGACTGAATTTCAACATGGCAGCTCCCTCGAGGACCCCCCGGTCAATGCATCAGCATAGAGCGCTCAGCCGGCTTGCGCGACCTCCAACAGGTCCGCCAGTCCGTCAACTTGACGCGAGGGCGGCCGGCGGCAGCGCCGGCCGCGATCTCGTGCTTGTCGATGCGGTGCCAGCCCGCGGCATCGACGGCGAGAGGCAGGATATCGGGGCCGCTCAACGGGTCGCGCGTCTCCAGCCAGTCCAGCACCTGCTGGGCGACGGCGTGGCTTTCGGCGCGATTGGTCGGAATGGTGCCGCTCGGTCCGCGCTTGGCCCAGCCGACGGCAAACATGCCCGGGGTCTTGGGGAACGCCTCGCCGCCATAGCCGATGCACGTCACCACCAAATCCGCCGGCAGCTTGCCGGTCGTCAGCTCCAACTCGCCGGGGCGGATGGCGACCGGCGCGGCATTGAACAGGAAATGCACGGCGATCGGCTTCTCGCCAACCTGGCGGCCGGCAAAGCCCCTGAGGATGTCCAGGTTTTTCTGTTTGCGCAGTCGCTCAGGTGTCTGATCGGACGCCGGCGGCGCGACAGCGAGGCTCTGGGCGTCGGTCACCGCGACGGCGCGCGCCAGCCGGCCCATCTCGGCCAATTCGTTGTTGGTGAACGAGGCGTGCTCGGGGCCGCGGCGGCCGATCACATGGATGTCGGCAAGCGGCGCCGCGGCGATCGCCGCGCCGGCTTCGGCGACGATGTCGCTCTTGGCCATCTCGTCGGCGCTCTTGGCCAGCAAGCGGGCGACATCGAGCGCGACATTGCCGTTGCCGATCACCGCCACCGTGCGGACCCGCGACAGGTCGGGGCCTTGGCGATGATCGGGATGGCCGTTCAGCCAGGCGACGAACCGCCACGAGCCCCAGACGTGCGCCAGCGCCTCGCCCGGCACGCCGAGCTTGCGGTCGATCACCATGCCGGTCGCCACGATCACCGCATCGTAGGCCACGCTCAACTCCTGCCAGGAGAGATCGCGGCCGATCTCGACGTTGCCGGCAAAGCGGACATCGGGTTGGGCGAGAATCTTCTCGAACTGCCGGACGACCGCCTTGGTGCCCTGATGGTCGGGCGCCACGCCGGCCCGCACCAGGCCGTAGGGCGTGGGCAGGCGGTCGATGATGTCGATATGCAGGTCGGACCTGGCGCGCAACAGCCCGTCGGCGGCATAGAAGCCCGAGGGACCCGCGCCCACGATGGCGACGCGATGGGTCATGGCGGCGGCTTAGCATATGATGGCGCCATGACTAAATACCCAAAGCTCACCCAGCTCGGGCAGCCTGCGGCGCTGCCGGCCTCGCCCGACAAGGCGGTGCTCGACGCGGTGCCCAACCCGCAGCCCGGCATCTTGTACCTGGTCCGCTTCACCGCGCCCGAATTCACCACGCTCTGCCCGGTGACCGGTCAGCCCGACTTCGCCCATCTCGTCATCGACTATGCGCCGCGCGCCCGCCTGGTCGAGAGCAAGTCGCTAAAACTCTATCTCGGCAGCTTTCGCAACCACGCCGACTTCCACGAGGCCTGCACCTTGGCGATCGGCCTGCGGCTGAAGAAGGCGTTGGCGCCGCGCTGGCTGCGCATCGGCGGCTATTGGTATCCCCGCGGCGGCATGCCGATCGACGTGTTCTGGCAGACCGGCCAGCCGCCCAAGGGACTGTGGCTGCCCGATCCCGGCGTCGCCCCCTATCGCGGCCGGGGATGACGCGCCAGCCGCCCCAACCCAAGCGACCGCCGCAGCGCGCAAGCCCGACCGCGTTGCGCGATGCCATCCGTGTCGAAGCGCTGCGGCTTGGCTTCGATGCGGTAGGCTTTGCCTCGGCCGACTTGACGGCCGAGGCGCGCCAGGTGCGTCGGCAGCGACTGATCGACTTTCTCGCAGCCGGCTGGCAAGGCGATATGGGCTGGCTCGGCGAGCGTACCTCCGAGCGTGCCGACCCGCGGGCCCTGTGGCCGCAGGCGCGGACCGCGGTGTCGCTGGCGCTGAACTATGCCCCCGAGCACGACCCGCTCGCGATCGTGCAACGACGTGAGCGCGGGGCGATCTCGGTCTACGCCCAGGGCCGCGACTATCACGACGTGATGAAAAGCAAGCTCAAGGCGCTGGGCCGCTTCATCTGGGACACCTACCGGCACGACCTGAAAGTCTTTGTCGACACCGCGCCGTTGATGGAAAAGCCGCTGGCGCAGAGCGCCGGCAACGGCTGGCAAGGCAAGCACACCAACCTGGTGTCGCGCCGCTTCGGCTCATGGCTGCTCCTGGGCGAGATCCTGCTGTCGATCGAACTGCCGGCCGACCGGCCCGAGAGCGATCACTGTGGCCAGTGCCGCGCCTGTCTCGACATCTGCCCGACCAATGCCTTCCCCGCGCCCTATCGCCTGGAGGCGCGGCGCTGCATCTCCTATCTCACCATCGAGCACGAAGGCCCGATCGAGCGCGAGCTGCGGCCTCTGCTCGGCAACCGCATTTTTGGCTGCGACGACTGCCTGGCGGTCTGCCCGTGGAACAAGTTCGCCCGACAGGCGCGTGAGACGGCGCTGATGCCGCGCCCTCAGCTCGACGCGCCGCGGCTGGCCGAGCTGGCGACACTCGACGAGGCGGCGTTCCGGCGGCGCTTCGCCGGCTCGGCGGTCAAGCGCATCGGCCGCGATCGCTTTCTGCGAAACGTCGCCTACGCGCTGGGCAACGGCGCCCCGCGACAAGCGGCGTTGCCGGCCGTCGAGCTTCTGCTGAAAGACGCCTCGCCGCTGGTGCGCGGTGCGGCGGTATGGGCGTTGTCGCGCCTGGCGCCTCATCAGGTCGCGCAACGCCGGCGTACGGCCGGTGAAGACGACCCCGACGTCCACGCCGAGTGGCGGAATGCGCTGCAAACGGCGCAGGGACGAGAGAATGGCCGCTGAGATTTCGCGTCGCACGCTCGTTGAGCTGATCGGGCGAATCGGCGGCGCCGCCACAGTGTATTCGGCTCTGAACATGGCGGGACTGCTCGTCGCGCCGACGGCATACGCCGCGCCGCCCGCGCTGAAGCCCGGATCCGGCAACGGCAAGCGCGTCGCGATCCTCGGCGCCGGAATAGCCGGCCTGACAGCCGTGTATTGCCTCGGCAAGGCCGGCTATCAATGCACGATCCTCGAAGCGCGCTCGCGCTCCGGCGGGCGTGTCTGGACCATACGAGCCGGCGACCAGATCACAGAAACGGATTCCACGCAGCATGTCGAGTGGCAGTCGGATCGAGACATCTACTTCAATGCCGGCGCCGCCAGGATTTCCAGTCACCATCAGGGCATCCTGGGATACTGTCGCGAACTGGGCGTTCCGCTGGAGGTTTTCGTCAACGAAAACCGCACTGCGCTTGTCCAGTTCGACAGCCAATTTGGCGGCAAACCTCAAACGGTACGGCGGCTCACCGCCGATCTCAGGGGCGCGATCGCGGCGCTCGCCGCCAAGAGCACGCCGAACGACGAGGTGGTCCAGACCGTGCTGCGGATATTCGGCGACCTCGGGCGCGACCTGACCTATGCCGGCTCGCCGCGTGCCGGTTACGGCGCCGGGGACGATGTGCCAGGCGCTGCCAACCGACGCGGCCGCCTTCAGCCCCCTCTCCCTCTGGACGAGATTGCCGGGCCCGAGGCGATCAGGATGGCCCTTGCCCTGTGCTTTGCCGAGGCGTGGCAGCAATCGCCGACCATGCTGCAGCCGGTGGGCGGGATGGATGCCATCATCCGCGCCTTCGATCGGGCAGTGGGCAGCGTGATCCGACACAATGAAGAAGTCATGCGGATCGAACGCATCGGCGAGGGCGCGCGGGTGATCTCGTTCGATCGCACCAGCGGGCGACGCAGCGCCCTCGACGCCGATTTCGTGATCTGTACGATTCCGCTGTCTGTGCTGGAGCACATTCCCGCCGACTTCGACCCGGCGGTGACCTATGCGATCAGCGTCGGAGCCAAGTTGTACTTCCCGGCGGTCAAGGTCGCGTTCGAAGCGCCTCGGCGCTGGTGGGAGATCGACCAGCAGCTCTATGGCGGTATCAGCTGGACCGGCCGCGACATCACCCAGATTTGGTATCCGTCGCACGGGTTCAATGGCGAGAAGGGCGTGCTGGTCGGCGCCTACATCTGGAGCCATGATCCGGCGCGGCGCTTTACCGCGATGACTCCGGCCGAGCGCCATGCCGCCGCGATCAGCGACGGCGAACGACTTCATCCCGGCTATGGAAGGCTCGTCGGGCCGGCAGCGTCGGTTGCTTGGGCAAAAATTCCCTATTCGCTAGGTGCCTGGATCGAGTGGGAGACGATTTCAGGAGCGCGGCAGGCGGAATACCCGATCTTGCTTGCCGGCGACGGGCCGTTTTACTTCGCCGGCGAGCATATGAGCTATGTCACTGCCTGGCAGGAAGACGCCGTGCAGTCGGCACACTACACGGTGTCTCAGATAGCCGAACGCGTTGAGAAGAATCGGCCTTGAAAAACATCACCCGCGCCGCTCCCTGAAAAAGTCGCGTAGCAGATCGCCGGCTTCGCGCTCGGCGACGCCGGGGTAGAGCTCCGGCTTGTGATGACAGGTCGGCTGGTCGAAGATGCGCGGGCCGTGCTCGACGCCGCCGCCTTTGGGGTCGGCGGCACCCCAGTACAGGCGGCGGATGCGCGCGAAGGAGATCGCCTGGGCGCACATCGGACAGGGTTCGAGCGTGACGTAGAGGTCGCAGTCGACCAGCCGCGGGGCGTCCAACCGCGCGGCGGCGGCGCGAATCGCCAGCATCTCGGCATGGGCGGTGGGATCGCGCGTCTCCTCGGTGCGATTGCCGGCCGCGGCCAGCACCGCGCCGTCGGGGCCGACGATGACGGCGCCGATCGGCACCTCGCCCCGCTCTGCGGCTAGGCGGGCTTCGCGCAGCGCGCGTTCCATGGGCGATGCTCTTGTCGGGCCGGTCATTAGGGGGAAAATAGCGCCAACCGACGATCAGGAGGAGGGCCATGCGTTTCAGCTTCACGCCGGAGCAGGAGGAGTTTCGCTCGAGCCTGCGGCGGGCCCTGGAGGCGCGTTCGCCCGCCAAGGAGGTGCGCCGCTTGATGGCGACCGAGGCGGGCTTCGAGCGCGAGAGCTGGCAGAAGCTCAATCGGGAGCTCGGCCTTACCGCCATCCACATTCCCGAAGCCTATGGCGGCGGCGGCTTCGGCCAGGCCGATCTCGCGATCGTGCTGGAGGAGATGGGCCGCGGCCTGCTGTGCGCCCCGTTTCTCTCGACCGTGCTGGCCTCGGCGGCGATCCTCAACGCCGGCAGCGAGGAGCAGAAGCGCGCGCTGCTGCCGGCGCTCGCGGCGGGCGAGCGGACCGCGACGCTCGCCGTCTCGGAGGCGGACGGCCGCAACGACGCCGACGGCGTCACGACCACGGCAACCCAATCTGGTGCGGCGTGGCGGCTGGAAGGCACCAAAAGCTTCGTGCTCGACGGCCACACCGCCGACCTGATCGTCGTGCTGGCCCGCCGGCCGGGATCGCGCGGCGAGGACGGATTGTCGTTCTTCGTCGTCGAGGGCGATGCGCCGGGTCTCGAACGGCGCCGGCTCAAGACCATGGACGAAACGCGCAAGCTCGCACGGCTCGCCTTCGCGTCGGTCGAGGCGAAGCTGCTCGGCGACGCCGGCAAGGCGGCCGCAGCCCTCGCCCGCACCATGCAGCAGGCCGCCATCTTGCTCGCCAACGAGATGGTGGGCGGCGCCGAGCGGCTGCGCGAGGACGCACTGGCCTACGCCAAGATGCGCATGCAGTTCGGCCGCTCGATCGCCTCGTTCCAGACCACCAAGAACAAGGCGGCCGACATGCTGGTCGATGTCGAGCTCGCCAAGTCGGCGGCCTACTACGCCGCCGCCGCGCTCGACGAGGGCGACGCGGAACTGCCGGCATTGGCGTCGCTCGCCAAGGCTTGCGCCGCCGAGGCCTGTCTGCAGACCGCCATTCATGCCGTGCAGATGCATGGCGGTATCGGCTTCACCTGGGACAACGACACCCATCTCTGGTTCAAGCGCGCCAAGAGCTCGGAAATCCTGTTCGGCGATGCCAACCAGCATCGCGAGCTGATGATGCAACACTGGAAGCACTGAGGCCGATCATGAGCGAACCGACCGAAAGCTCCGTCCGCGCCGAAGTGCGCGCCTGGCTGGAGGCCAACTGGAATCCCGAGTACGGCTTGGTCGAGTGGCGCACCAAGCTGATCGACTCGGGATGGGGCGCGCCGCATTACCCCAAGCAATGGCATGGCCGCGGCCTGCCGGTGCATTTCAACGCCATCGTCGAGGAGGAGTTCGCGCGCATCGGCGCGGTCGGCGTCGCCAAGGCAGGCATCCGCACGCTCGCCGCCGCGACGATCCTCGATCACGGCACCGACCTGCACAAGGAGAAGTTCCTGCGCCGCATCCTCACCGGCGAGGACACCTGGTGCCAGCTGTTCAGCGAGCCGGGCAGCGGCTCGGACATGGCGGGCGCGGTGACGCGCGCCGACCGCAAGGGCAACAAGTGGGTGATCAACGGCCAGAAGGTGTGGACCACCAGCGCCCACAAGGCGCATTGGGGCCTGCTGCTGGCGCGCGCCAACTGGGACGTGCCCAAGCACAAGGGGCTCGCCTACTTCGTCCTCGACATGAAACAGCCGGGCGTGCAGGTCCACCCGCTGAAGCAGATGAACGGCCATGCCTCGTTCAACCAGGTGTTCTTCACCGACGCCATGGTCGAGCCCGAGATGATGGTGTGCGATGTCGGTGACGGCTGGAAGGTCGCGACCACGACCTTGATGCACGAGCGCCGCGGCGCCGACGGGCTGCGCTCCTGGGCGACGGCTTCGAGCCGCAAGGGTCGCATCTACCAGGAAGAGCGCGCTGAGATCGCGTCCACCATGGAACCGTACAAGTGGTATCCCCAGCGCGCCGGCCGCGTCGACCTGGTGATGGAGCGCGCCCGGGCGACGGGCAAGCTCGCCGATCCGGTGGTCCGCCAGGAGATCGCCAAGCTCCTGATCATGTCCAAGGCCGCCGAGTGGACGGCCCGCCGCGCGCGGGCGGCGCAGGAGCAGGGCAAGCCGCAGGGACCCGAGGGGTCGCTCGGCAAGCTGGTGTCGAGCCATGTCGCGCGTCAGGCGGCGCGGGTGCACACCTATCTCTCGGGTGCCGACGCGCTGCTCTCCGGCGAGGACAGCCCGTTGGGCGGCGTCATTGCCGAGATCCTGGTCTCGGTCCCGGCCACGTCGATCGCCGGCGGCACCGACGAGATCCAGCGCAACATCATCTCCGAGCGCGTGCTCAAGATGCCCAAGGAGCCCAGCGTCGACACCGACAAGCCGTTCAAGGACGTGCCGCGCAACGTCGCGGCGACGTCGTCGTGAGCGAGGCTCCGGCGAAAGTGTGATATCCTGAGCGCATGCCCCGCCCTCTCATCGGCGTGACCCTGGATGCGGAGAAGCCCGGCGGCTACTCCAAGTTTCCCTGGTACGCGTTGCGCCAGAACTATCTCGACGCCATCGATGCCGCGGGCGGCCTGCCGGTCGCCCTGCCGCACGAACCCGACCGGGTCGGCGACTATCTCGACCGCATCGACGCCTTGGTGGTGACCGGCGGCGCCTTCGATGTCGATCCGTCCTACTACGGCGGCGGTGCGGCTCATGCCACCGTCGTCACCAAGGATCGCCGGACCGCCTTCGAGTTCGCCGTCACCAAGGGCGCGCTCGACCTCGACAAGCCGGTGCTGGGCATCTGCGGCGGGCAGCAGCTCCTGCACGTCGTGCTGGGCGGCAAGCTGGTCCAGCACATCCCCGACGCCATTGCCGGATCGCTGGCGCACGAGCAGCCCAATCCGCGCGATCAACCGGGCCATCTCGTGGCGGTGGCAAAAGGCACGCAGCTTCACGGCATCGTCGGCGCCGACGAGCTGCAGGTGAACAGCGCGCACCACCAGGCGGCGGCCGATGCGCCGGCCGGCGTGGTGGTGAACGCGACCGCCACCGATGGCGTCATCGAGGGCATCGAGGCGCCGCGCTATCGCTTCTGCATCGGCGTGCAATGGCATCCGGAGTTCCTGATCTCCGAGGGCGACGTCCGGCTGTTCCGCGCCTTCCTGGGAGCGGCCGCGGCCAAGTGAGCGAGCCCGAACGCATCGCCAAGCGGCTGGCGCGGGCGGGCCTGTGCTCGCGGCGCGACGCCGAGCGCTGGATCGCGGCCGGCCGCGTCAAGGTCGACGGCCGCGTGCTCGACACGCCGGCCTTCACCGTCACCGACAAGAGCCGCATCGAGGTCGACGGCAAGCCGTTGCCCGACGCCGATCGCGCCCGACTGTGGCGCTACCACAAGCCGCCGGGCGAGCTGGTGACGGCGCGCGATCCGCAGGGACGACGCACGATCTTCGACTCGCTGCCCGACGGGATGCCGCGCGTGGTCACCGTGGGGCGGCTCGACTTCATGTCGGAAGGCTTGCTGCTGCTCACCAACGACGGCGGCTTGGCGCGACGGCTGGAGCTGCCGGCCAACGGCTGGATCCGGCGCTATCGCGCGCGCGTGCACGGCTCGGTCGACGAGGCGCGGCTGGCCGCTCTCGCCCACGGCATCACGGTCGAGGGCGTCCGCTATGGCGCCATTCGGGCCAGGCTCGAGCGCCAGCAGCGTTCCAACGCCTGGCTGGAGATCGCCTTGAGCGAAGGCAAGAACCGCGAGGTCCGCCGCGTGCTTGCCCATCTCGACCTGCCGGTGGTGCGGCTGATCCGCGTCGCCTTCGGACCGTTCCATCTCGGCGAACTGCCGCGCGGAGAGCTCGACGAGATTGCACCGCAGGCGCTCGACAACCTGCTCGGCCTGAAGCCGCCGCCGCGCCGGGCCGGATGGGCCCGGCCCAAGGCCCAACGGCGGCGGCACTGATGCTCAGGATCATCGGCGGCAAACATCGCGGGCGCGCCATCGCGGCGCCGCACGGTCAGGCGACGCGCCCGACCGCCAGCCGCACGCGCGAGGCGCTGTTCAACATCCTGGCCCACGCGAGCTGGCGTCTCGACGGCACCTCGCCGCTGGTCGAGGCGCGCGTGCTCGATGCTTTCGCGGGCTCCGGCGCGCTCGGGCTGGAAGCACTGTCGCGCGGCGCGGCACACGCGACCTTCTTCGACACCGACAGCGCGACGGTGAGGCTGATCGGCGAGAATGTCGCCAAGCTCGGTGAGACCAAGGCCGCCAAGGTCGTGCGCGCCGACGCTCTGCGCCCACCGCCCGGCCGCGAACCATGCGACCTCGTCTTTCTCGATCCGCCCTACCGCTCGGGGCAGGCCGCCGACGCGCTCGCCGCGCTCGCCCGAGCCGGCTGGGTGGCACCCGGCGCGGTGATCACGGTCGAGTTGGCCCACAATGAAGACATGGTGCCGCCAGCCGGCTTCGAGGCGATCGACGAGCGCCGCTATGGCGCGGCCAAGATCGCCATCCTGCGGACCACTTCGTGAAGCTCGCGGCGCCGCTCTACGTGCTGCGCCACGGCGAGACCGCCTGGAATCTCGAGCGGCGCATGCAGGGCACCAAGGATTCGCCGCTCACCGAGCGCGGCCGCGCCCAGGCCGAAGCGATGGGCCGCACGCTCAAGGCCGAGCTGGCGCGCGAGCCCAGCGCGACGATCTTCCTGCGCAGCCCGCTCGGCCGCGCCCGCCAGACCGCCGACATCGTGGGCCGTGCGCTGGGTCTCGACGCCGGGCAGTGGCGCGACGAGCCGCGGCTGGCCGAGCTGGGCTACGGCACCTGGGAGGGCTTCAGCTGGAAGGAGATCGAGGTCACCCATCCCACGGCGCTCGCCGACTGGCGCGCCGATCCGCACGGCTACTGCCCGCCCGGCGGCGAGACGCACCACGAGCTGCGCCGACGTTCGGCCGCAGTGCTCGGCGAGATCGCTCGGTCGGCGACGCGCACGGTGATCGTCGGCCACGGCGTGAGCGGTGCGGTGCTGCGCGGTCTCAATCTCGGCCTCGATGCCCGGGCGATGTTCGTGCTGGAGAAGCCGCAGGACGCCTTCTTCCGCCTGCTCGCCGGCCGCGAGGAGCGGATTTCCTGCGGCTGAGACCCGTCCCGGGCCGGCCACGGTCAACTCCGCGATAGCCGTACCGTGCGGCGGCAGCCGCCGGTCTCGCTGA
>VGCQ01000123.1 GCA_016870055.1 Alphaproteobacteria bacterium
AAGGCCCATCCCGGCACGCAGCATTCCAACCTCGGCGGCTGGCAGTCGACCTGGGACATGGACCGCTGGGGTGGCGCGCCGGCGATCAAGCTCCTGGCCTTCGGCCGCAACCTCGCCAACCGCTGGACGACCGACCGCGACGGTCAGCCGGTGTCGATCACCTGGCGCGCCAACATGTGGGCCAACGTCAACAAGAGCGGCCACGGCAACGAGTTTCACTCCCATCCCGGCAGTTTTTGGTCGGGCGTCTACTATGTCGACGACGGCGGCATCGCGGCCGATCCGTCGCTGGGCGGCGAGCTCGAATTCATGGACCCGCGCGGGCCGGGACCGGCGATGTACGCGCCGCACCTCGCCTTCGCCATGCCGGGTGGCCGCTCGGTCGGCGCCAACGAGGTCGTGCCGCCCAAGGCCGGCCGGCTCGTCATGTTCCCCGCCTGGCTGCTGCATCAGGTGCGGCCCTATCGCGGCGGCGCCGAGCGCATTTCCATCGCTTTCAATCTCAGCCTGTGAACGCGCGCCCGTGAGCGAATTCGGCCATATCGGCATCGTCGGCGGCGGCGCCTGGGGCACCGCGCTCGCTTGCCTGGCGCGCCGCGCCGGTCGGCGGGTCACCCTGTGGTCGCGCGATCCGGCCGTCGCCCGGGCGATCGCCCAGGCGCGCACGAATTCCGTCTACCTGCCGGGCCTGCCGTTGGCAGATGGCATCGATGCGGCGTCCGATCTCGCCGCACTCGCGTCCTGCGATGCCGTGCTGCTGGTCTGTCCCGCGCAGGCGGTACGCACGGTGGCGGCGCGCCTCGCCGGCCGGTCGCCGATCGTTGTTTGCGCCAAAGGCATCGAGGCGTCGAGCGGGCTTCTGATGCCCGAGGTCCTCGCCGAGGTGCTGCCCGGCCGGCCGGTCGCCATGCTGTCGGGGCCGAGCTTCGCCGAGGAGGTCGTGCGCGGCCTGCCGACGGCGGTCAGCATCGCCACCGCCGATGCCGGGCTTGGCCGCGACCTCGCCGCCGCGCTGGCGGCCGGCGCCTTCCGTCCCTACTGGACCGACGATGTGCTGGGCGTGGCGCTGGGTGGCGCGGTGAAGAACGTGCTGGCGATCGCCGCCGGCATCGTCGAGGGCCGTGGGCTCGGCTACAACGCCGCTGCCGCCTTGATCACCCGCGGCTTTGCCGAGATGGCGCGCTTGGGCGGGGCGCTGGGGGCGGAGCTTTCGACCCTGACCGGCTTGAGCGGCTTGGGCGACCTGGTGCTGACCTGTCACGGACCATTGTCGCGCAACCGCTCGCTCGGCATGGCGCTGGGCCGCGGCGAGGCGCTGTCGCAGGTGATGGCCGGCCGCCGCCAGGTCGTCGAAGGCCAGGCGACGGCGCCGGCCGTGCTGGCGCGCGCCGGGCGGCTGCAAATCGAGATGCCGATTTGCGCCGCCGTCGATGCTATCCTGCATCGCGGCGCCGATCTCGACGGTACGATCCGCGCCTTGCTGGCGCGGCCGTTGCGGCGCGAGGGCAGATGACGAGGGGAGGTCCCTGACATGGCGTATTGGCTGATCAAGTCCGAGCCCTCGGCCTATTCCTGGGATCAGTTCGTCAAGGACAAGCGCACCTCGTGGACCGGCGTGCGCAACGCCCAGGCGGCGATCAATCTCAAGGCGATGAAAGTGGGCGACCGCTGCTTCTTCTACCATTCGGGCGAGGGCAAGGAGATCGTCGGCATCGCCGAGATCGCGCGCACCGCCTATCCCGACCCGACCGACAAGGACGGCAAGGCGGTGACCGTCGACGTCAAGGCCGTCGGGCCGGTCGCCAAACCGGTGACGCTCGCCGCCATCAAGGCCGATCCGGCATTCAAGGAGCTGAAGCTGGTGCGCCAGTCGCGGCTCTCGGTGTCGCCGGTCAGCGACCAGCACTGGAAGCTGTTGCTCAAAATGTCCGACGCCAAGTGATCGACAACACCCGCGGCATCCTCGCGATGTCGGCGGCGGTCGTGGTCTTCATCTTCAACGACGCGCTGATCAAGCTCGCTGCCGAGACCGTGCCGGCCGCCCAGGCGATCGGCGTGCGCGGCCTGTTCGCCACCCTGTGGTGCACGCTGGCCCTGCTGGTGACCGGCACCTGGCGGCAGATCGGCTGGGCGGCCCATCCGCGCGTGGTGTTCCGCAGCTTTCTCGAGGCGGGCTCGGCCATCATCTACCTGGTGGCGCTGTTCCACATCCCCTTCGCCATCGCCAATGCCGTCAATCTCGCCACGCCGCTCATCCTTACCGTGCTTGCCGTGCTGATCCTGAAGGAGGACGTGCGCTGGCGGCGCTGGACGGCTGTGGCGATGGGCTTCGTGGGCGTGCTGCTGGTGATCCAGCCGCATCCCGGCGACCTCAATGCCTGGACCTGGGTGGCCCTGGTGGGCACGGTGATCGGCTGCTTCCGCGACATCTTCGTGCGCTTCCTGCCGGTCGGCATCCCGACCCTGGTGGTGTCGTTCTCGACAGCGCTGATGGTCGGCCTGGTGAGCTGCG
Source organism: Alphaproteobacteria bacterium (assembly GCA_016870055.1). Classification (GTDB taxonomy): domain Bacteria; phylum Pseudomonadota; class Alphaproteobacteria; order Reyranellales; family Reyranellaceae; genus Reyranella. The sequence goes on from VGCQ01000123.1 coordinate 2,513, forward strand.
TTCTCGCCCTGATCGAAGGCTGGCAGCCGATGAGCGGCCGCGCGCTCGGCTTCATCGCCGGCTCCTCGCTGCTTCTCGCGATGGGCTACCAGTTCATCGTCGTCGCCCTGCGCTCGCGCGGCGAATTCTCGGTGATCGGCGCGTTCCGCTACAGCTCGATCCTGTGGGCGCTCGCCATCGGCTACGTCGTGTGGGGCGAGGTGCCGAACGCACTGGCCCTGACCGGCATCGCCGTGATCGTGGCGGCCGGCCTCTACATCCTGCACCGCGAGCGCGTGCGCGGCTGACTTTCAGCCTAGAACATCATGAGTTCAGCTGGAATCAGCTGAACTCATGATGCCTGCTGCAACACGCAACACCGCTGCGCGCGAATGAGATGAGGTGGAACTGCATGCGGTTCCACCTCATCTCATTCCGCTCTACCGCGCCGCCCACTTCTCGTAGTCGCGCGCCACTTCCTCGACGGCGAGGTCGTAGATGCGCTTGCCGTGCTCGGGTGTCGCCAGGTTGGGATCGGCGCCGATGCGGCCGTCGGGGAAGGCGCGGCGGTAGTCCTCGGCGTCGGCGAAGCTGCCGTTGGGCGCGATGCGCGGCTCCATCGGCTTCTGCTGCATCGTCTCGGGGTACTTGTACCAGGTGAGCGCCACCTCCGACGGCGTGGCGTGGCTGCCGTGGCCCGACGGATAGAGTTCCTGGCAGAGCTTGGTCGTGCCCGCCCCTTCCCACCAATTGCGCAGCGCGCACTTGATCGAGGGTTGGTTGCTCAGCCGCTCCATCGAGCGCTCGGCGTAGATTTCGGAGAACGCCGCCGTCACCGTGGCGATGTTGCCGCCATGGCCGTTGACGAAGAAGAAGCGGGTGAAGCCGTGGCGCGCCAGCGACACCACGGTGTCGCGCACGACGGCGATCAGCGTCGTCGGCCGCAGCGTCACCGAGCCGGGGAAGGCGAGATGATGCTGCGCCATGCCGACCGAGATGGTGGGCGCCACCAGCGCTCCCACTTTCTCGCCGGCGCCGCGCCCGATCATCTCGGCAGTGAGCGCGTCGGTGCCTATGAGCCCGGTCGGGCCGTGCTGCTCGGTCGAGCCGATCGGGATGATGATGCCGGTCTTGGTCTTGAGATAGTCCTCGACGAACTGCCACGTCTTGAGCTGAAGCTGCACGAAAGCGATCTCCCTGGAAGTAGCCGTAGGATGCGGTGTCGTTGCCGGTCAGTCCAGCGGCGAGAACGTCACCATTGCTCCCGCTCAGCGCGGAGGTGCGATCAGCCTGAGCTTCGGAAAGTAGCGGCGAAAACGACTGGCGTCGCGGGTGAGCAACGGCCAGCCCTGGACGGTGGCATGAGCGCCGATGAAGAAGTCGGGCAGGACTCCCGTTCGCGTCCCGCCAGCCTTGCGATATCGCTGAAAGGCTTTGCCGGCGAGAAACAGCGCTGAACGTGGCGTTGCTACGACCTCGATCATCGCCTCGGCGAGCATCGCGTCGATATCCTCTATGCGATCGTAGCGGATCGAAGTCTCGGCATAGACGACATCGTTGATGAGGATCGGACCCGCCAAGGCGGCCTCCTCTAGGCGGGCCAGCGACCACGCCGACCAATCGGGGTCGTCGGTCACCAGATCGAGCAGGACGTTGGTATCGACCAGGATCACTTCAGCGTTCGCCGCGCGTCATGGCCATGATCTCGGCTGTGCTCAACCCTTTGCCGGCATGACCACGCAGGCGAGCGAAACGGGTCGGGCTCGTCTTCTTCCGGACCTTGACCAGAACGACACGGCCATCCTCGATGCGCTCGAAATCGATCACTGTCCCCGGTCGGATGCCCAGAAGCTCTCGAACCCGCTTCGGGATGGTGACCTGGCCTTTGCTGGTAACGGTCGTAGCCATGATGGTCTCCGGTAAGGCGGCGTCTCATCGGGGTATTACTTAGCATGCTTCCTGTCGATTTTCGATGGGTCATGCCAGCCATCGTCAGTTCGGCCGTCGGAACACCGCCGCGTAGTCGGGCCGTGTTGCTCGGTCGAACCGATCGGGATGATGATGCCGGTCTTGGCCTTGAGATAGTCCTCGACGAGCTGCCACGTCTTGAGCTGAAGCTGCACGAAACGAAACTCTCATGGGTCTCGCGCCGACATGCTTGGCTTGTCGGGCATACTCAAGAAGACTCGATCGCCTACATGATCTTGGCGGCCAGCCGCTTGCGGTCGAGGTCGGCCAGCGCCTTGTCGCGAGCTTCGCGGATTTGGTTGATCTCGATCTGGCAAAGTTCGCGGCCGGTGCTGCTGCACCTGTCGTTGATCAGCTTGATCTCGGCGTTTGCTCCCTGCTGGATGCGTGACTTTATGCCGGCGAAGTGCTCGTCGCGGCTCGTCTCGTTCGGGAAGCTGCTCGGCGTCATCACGACAGTGACGCGCTCGGGGTATTTGTTGTTGGCACCGGAGGCGGCATCGACAGCAATACCGACAAGGCCGCCCAACAAGATGTTGCCCACAGTGGCGCCACTGAAACTCGATACCAGCACTTCATTCGACTGCTCGTAGCCCTCGCGAACGCAGCTCACGATGACATCGGATTTCGAGCGCGGCAGGTTCACTTTGCCGGGAGTTGGTCTGACGATGCCGACGTTGATGCCATCCTTGTCCAATCGGCAGTCGGCACCGGCCGGCTCGGTCTGGGCAAAGACTTCTTGCGTGGTGCCTGCGATCACGGTTGCACAACCGGCTGTACCGATCAGCAAGCCACACAGCAGCCCCAGACGACCGAAGGCCGTCCAACCAGTATGCCTCATTTGCCCATCTCCCCCGGTCGGCCAGGAATCCCCGACGTGAGGAGATACTACTGTAGTGCGCGCGAATTACTCAAATGCAACTTTATCAGAAGTAGTGAATGTTGCGCCAAACGGCCATGGGCCGCTTACACCGGCGTCTCGCCGAGATTGCCTTCGCTGTTGATCAGCAGCACGCGGCTCTTGGCGTCGAGCTTCAGCACCTCGAAGGTGGCGCGATCGGTGCAGACGCGCGTCAGCCCGGCCAGGCCGGCGCAGCCCGACGGGCCCGAGGCGATGGCCGGGTCGCCGTCGAGCGGATGGGCGAGCAGGCGGCGCGCCGGCATCACCTGGTCCTCTTCGATGGTCATGAACCAGTCCGCCCGCTGGCCGATCACGTCCCAGGTGATGGGCGAAATCTCGCGGCAGGCGAGACCGCCCATCACCGTGTCGGCATTGCCGCTGGCCGGCATGGGCTTGCCGGCGAGATTGCTCTGGAACCAGCAATCGGCGCTTTCCGGTTCGACGACGACGAACGTTGGCCGCGTCGGCAGCATGGCCCACAGATAGCCGATCACCGCGGCGGCGAGCCCGCCCACGCCGGCCTGGACGAAGACATGCGTCGGCGCCTGCCGTCCTTGCTGGGCGATCGCCTCGTGCGCCAGCACGCAGTAGCCGCGCATGACGATGCGCGGTGCCTTGTCGTAGCCCTCCCACGACGTGTCGGAGATGATCTCCCAGCCGTTCTCGCGGGAGACTCTTTTGCATTCGGCGACGGCGGCGTCGTAGTCGCCGTCGACCCGGACCACCTCGGCGCCGCGGGCACCGATGGCGGCTTCCTTCTCGGCCGAGGTGAATTTCGGCAGGAAGATGACGCAGCGATTGCCGAACAGCTTGGCGCCCGCCGCCACGGCGCGACCGTGATTGCCCGAGCTCGCGGTCGAGAACACGAACGGCGCGGTGACTTCCCCGTGCAGGCCGTTCATGACGTCGGCGAAGTTGGTGCCGATGTGGTAGGCATTGCCCACCGCGCTGGACAACGCGTTGTAGACCGCGAGCACGCCGCCCAGCGCCTTGAAGGCGCCGAAGCCGAAGCGCTGGCTCTCGTCCTTGACGCGGATCTCGCCCACGCCCAGTCGCTCGGCCAGCGCCGGCAGAGCGAGGAGCGGCGTCGGCGCATGCTTGGGGCAGTCCTTCAGCATGTCGCAGAGCTCGGCAATGCCGTTGGGGTTGATCACGAACTGCTGCGCGCGGCCGAATTTCAAGCCCGGCCGGACGCGGGGGTTTTGGGCGAGCCAGGACGGAAGCATGCCCGGTCATAGCATGGCCCGGCGGCGCGATATCGCCTAAGCTGGGTCAAACGGAGAGAAAACATGAAGGTGAACGTCGAAGTGACCTGCACGCCCGAGGAGGCCCGCGCCTTTTTCGGCCTGCCCGACATCAAGCCGATGCAGGACCGCATCATGGCCGAGATCGAGGAACGCTTGCGCTCCAGTCTGAGCGCCATGAACCCCGAGACGGTATTCAAGACCTGGCTGCCGGCTTCGATGCAGGGCATGGAACAGATGCAGCAAATGCAGCAGGCCTTCTGGTCGCAGCTCGCCAATATCGCCACCGGCAAGAAGGGCTGAGCGCGATGAGCGAGCGCGGTAAGCCGTCCGATCCGAAGCCCTACTACGAAGCCCACGTCTTCTGCTGCACCAACCGCCGGCCGGCCGGCCATCCGCGCGGCTGCTGCGCAGAGAAGGCCGGCGAGGCGCTGCGCGACCACATGAAGGCCCGCGCCAAGGAGCTGGGGCTGAAGGGCGTGCGCGTCAACAGCGCGGGTTGCCTCGATCGCTGCGAGCTCGGACCGACCGTGGTGATCTACCCCGAAGGCGTCTGGTATTCCTGCCCGACCAAGCAGGACATCGACGACGTCCTGCAGACGCATCTGGTGCAAGGCGGTCGTGTCGAACGGCTGATGCTGCAGACGGCCGACAAGCTGCCGAAGGACCGGGCGGGGCGGTAAGCCTCACGTCTTTTTATATTCCTCTGCCCCATAGGGGGAGAGGTTAGGTGAGCGGGCGTCGTCGAGGATCTGCTCGATCTCCGCCCATGTCCCTTCCGGATTCTCGATGACCTGGTTCGCCCAGAAGCGCACGACACGCCACCCCTCACGCTCCATCGCTGCTGTCCTGAGAGCATCCGCTTCGACCTGAAAGGCGTGATGATCGCCGTCGACCTCGATCACGAGTCGGCGTGATATGCAAGCGAAGTCGGCGAAGTATGGTCCGATGGGATGCTGGCGGCGGAACTTCGCGCCGGCGATGCGGCGGGCTCGAAGCAATTCCCAGACCGTGCGCTCGGCGCGGCTGCCGTCGCGTCGCAATTCGCGTGCTTGCTGGGCATCGCAGTTGACTCGGGTCACGACCCCCTCACCTGCCCCCCCAAGGCAGGCTATCGGATTCACAGATCTTGTCGAGATGCCCTCTCCCCCGCTGCGCGGCGGAGAGGACGAAGAAGCGTGAACACGACAGCAAGGGGGGAACATGACAGTCGGTGGAGGCCTCACTCCACCAGCTCGGCGAGCCGCTTGATCACGCGGGTGGGTCTTGCGTCGGCATGGTCGGGCACGCCCGAGTCGAACGGGTCGTACCAGATGCCGCACATGCCGAGCTTCTGCGGCGCCACGACTTCCCACTCGTAATTGTCGCCGACCATCCAGGCGTCCTCGGCGTCGCAGCCGAGCTTGGCCAGAGCGTGGCGATAGACCGCCAGCTCGGGCTTGCCCTGGCCGAACTCGCCCTCGATCTGGATGTGGTCGAAGCGATGGCCGAGCTCGAAGCGCTCGATCTTGCCGCGTTGCGTGGCCGAGGCGCCGTTGGTCACCAGGGCGAGCTTCACGCCGGCCGTGCGCAGCGCATCGACCGTGGCATGGGCGTCGGGATAAAGCCGGTACTCCTGGCGGCGCATGTCGGTGAAGGCGTCGGCGATGCGCTCGGCCAGGCTGTCGTCGGCGTAGCCGAGGCGGGTGAGCGCGCGGCGCGTCGACAGCCGGCGCGCGCCGGGAATGTCGAGCCGCCATTTAGCGGCGGCGGCACGGTCCGACCACAGCGAGCGCGCCTCGTCCATCACCGCGACACGGACGCGCTCGACCGCCGGCGCATCGTGCGCCGCGAGCGGCGCCGCGAACTGGCCGAGCAGCCGCCGCCACGCCTCCTCGGGCTGGGCGTAGGCGCGGATCAGCGTGTCGTCGAGATCGAACAGGATGGCGCGCGGCAGGGCCATGTCGGTCAGTTCACCGGCTGGCCGGCGAAGCTGGTGATGGCCGGGCTCACCACCGTGCCTTGGGCGCCTTGCACGGCGATCACCGCCAAAGCCCGCTCCGACCGGCCGTTGGGCAGGAAGCGGAAGATGCCGTCGACGCCCGACCAGCCGTTGGGCGTGGTGATCGCCTCGGCCGAGAAGTCGCCGCCCGGCTTCAGGCGCGCCAGGTGACCGGCCAAGGCCACGCCGTCATAGGCGAGGGTGGCCAGCCGATGCGGCGGCCGGCCGTAGGTCGACACGAAACGCCGCTCGAAATCGGCCCGCTTGGCCGGATCGGGCGCCGCGTACCAGGCGCCGCGCAGCATGGTTTCCGAGCCGATATTGGGAACGTCCCACACGCCGGTGCCGATCAGCTGCACGTTCTTGGTGTCGATGCCGGCGGCGGCCAGGGAAGCGAGCGCCGTCGACAGCCGTGGCGGCGCCACCGGCAGCAGCACGGCAAGCTTGCCGTCGCCCTTGATCGTCTCGGCCAGCCGTCGCGCCGGCGTCGCGAGGTCGGCGCTGTTGGCGTCGAACAGCTCGACCCCCAGTACTTGGCCGCCGCGGATCGCGACCTGGCTTTCCAGGGTCTGCACCATCTGCTGGCCGTAGGCGGTCTGCGGCGCGAAGGCGGCGAAACGCCTGATGCCTTCGTCGACCGCGTAGTCGACGACGCGCCGCACCTGCGGCGGAGCGGCGATGCCCATGATCCACACGCCGCGCTGCGCCGCCTGCTCGTCGTTGGAGAACGAGATGACGTTGGCGCCACCCTGCGCCACCAGCGGCGCCAGCGCCGTGGCCGACGTGCTGAACAGCGGCCCCAGCACCAGGGCCGCACCCTCGGTGCGGGCCTTGCGATAGGCCTCGATCGCGGTCTCGGCGCTCTCGCCGCTGTCGTAGGCGGCGAGCGCCAGATCCTTGGCGCCGGTGTCGAACAGGGCCATTTCGGCAGCCTGCTGCAGGGACTGTCCGATCGGCGCCGCCCGTCCGCTCAGCGGTAACAAAAGCGCGATCCGCATCTTGCCGGATGCGGTGACGGGCGACCCGGCCGCCGCCGTCCGGGTCGTGGCCGGGGCGGCCGGCGTGCTAGTCTGGGGCGGCTCGCCGCAGGCCGTCAGCAGGAAAGCCGCGGTGGCAAGCGCTATGAGAGACTGACGCATCGGCGCAACACTCCGGCGAACGGCTGCAGATGGACGGCAACGGACGATCACAAGCTAGCGATGGCCAGGCGCGGCGTAAACCGCCGCTGGTGCCCGGCCTGCATATTGTCGCCACGCCGATCGGCAATATGCGCGACATCACGCTGCGTGCCCTGGACGTCCTGCACGAGGCCGACTTGATCGCCTGCGAGGATACCCGCGTGTTCGCCAAGCTTGCCGCACACTATGGCATCGCCGCGCCGACGGTGGCCTACAGCGACGCCACCCAGGACGCCGCCGAGGCGCGCCTCGTGCACGCGCTGGCCGACGGCAAGCGCGTCGCCTTGGTGTCCGATGCCGGCATGCCGCTGATCTCCGACCCCGGCTATCGCCTGGTACGAGCCGCCGTGGCCCGGGGGCTCGCGGTGACCTCCGCCCCCGGCCCGTCGGCGGTGCCGATGGCGCTCGCCTTGTCGGGCCTGCCGACCGATCGCTTCTATTTCGGCGGCTTTCTGCCGGCCAGGGCGGCCGAGCGCCGGCGCGCCATCGCCGCGGCGGCCGAGGTGGCGGCGACCTTGGTCTTCTTCGAGGCGCCGCATCGGCTGGCCGCCTCGCTTGCCGATCTGGCCGAGCTGTTGGGCGCGCGGCCGGCCGCGGTGGCGCGCGAACTCACCAAGCTCTTCGAGGAGGTGCGCCGCGCGCCCTTGGACGAGCTTGCCCGGCACTATGGCGATGCGGCCGAGGTCAAAGGCGAGATCGTGCTGGTGATCGGCCCACCCGGCGATGCGGTGTCGCCGACAGCCGGCGTGCTCGACCAGGCGCTGCGTTCGGCGCTGGCCGGCGCCTCGGTCAAGGATGCCGCGGCCGAAGTGGCGGCGCGCTACGGCCTGAAGCGGCGCGACGTCTATGCCCGGGCGCTCGAGCTGCGGCGTGGAGCGGCGACGTGACGACCGAGACGCGCCAGGCGGCCCACCGGCTGGGCCAGATCGCCGAATGGCGGGCGGTGTGGCGGCTGCGGCTCGCCGGCTACTCGGTGCTGGCGCGGCGCTACAAGACCAAGCTCGGCGAGATCGATATCGTCGCCCGCCGCGGCGGCGTGCTGGCTTTCGTCGAGGTCAAGGCGCGCCGCGATATCGCCGACGCAGCCGACGCTCTGCGTGGCCGCCAGTTCGGCCGCACGGCGCGCGCCGCCAGCCTGTTCCTGGCGCATCATCCGCACTACGCCGCCCATTCGGTGCGCTTCGATGCGGTGCTGGTCGGCGGCACCGTGTTGCAGAAGCTGTGGCCGCGGCACCTGCCCGATGTCTGGCGGCCGCCGGAGTGATGCTTGACCGCTGAATTGGACAACGCGCGGCTCGCCCGTCTGCGCGACCTCTGTGCCGGCGATGGCGAGCGTCTCGATCTGCTCGAAGCGGCCCTGACGTTGAGTGTCCTGCGTCGTCCCGAGCCGATCGATCTCGCGCCTTTCCGCGAGCACGTCGCGGCGATGGCCGCGACCTTGGCCAGCCTGGTCCATCGCCGCGGCGCGTCGGCCGAGGCCCTGGCCGAGATCATCGCCCGCGGCTACGCCTATCGCGGCGACACCGAGTCCTACGACGATTTGCAGAACGCCGACCTCGTGCGCGTCATCGAGCGGCGCAAGGGCCTGCCGGTGGCGCTGTCGATCCTTTATCTCCATGTGGCGCGCCAGCAAGGCTGGGACGCCGAGGGCCTGGCTTTTCCCGGCCACTTCCTGATCCGCGTGGCGATCGACGGCGCGCGCCATGTCGTCGATCCGTTTCACGACGGCGCGTTGCGCGATGCCGCCGACCTGCGCGACCTGCTGCGCCGCGTCGCCGGCTCCGAGGCCGAGCTGGAGCCGCAGCACTTCGATCCGGTGCCCGATCGCGACGTGCTGCTGAGGCTGGAGAACAACGTCCGGCTGCGGCTCGTCAAGCGCGAGGACTGGGCGGGCGCCGCGCAGTCGCTCGACCGCATGATGGCGATCGCACCCGGCCAGCCGGACCTGTTGTTCGAGGCGGGCCAGCTCAGCCTGCGTCTCGACAAGCGCCGCGCCGCGATTGCCGCCTTCGAGCGCTTCCTCGAGGCCAGCGGCCCGGCCGGCGATCCGGCCCTGCGGCAACGCGCCTCCGCCCTGTTGCACGAACTGCGGCGCGGGCTTAACTGAGGAAAGAACCTGCCTCCCCTTCGCGGAACCCGCGAAGGGGAGGTGCCCGCTCATAGGCGCTAACTTATGACGAAGCATGGGAATGCCCTTTGTTTGCGCTTGCGTCGAGGTGGCTCGAACAGCAAACGGGTAAGACGGCAAGCATTTGCGATGATGCCCTCGGGCAGGAAGAGGCC